>CAMZKG010000328.1 GCA_947311105.1 uncultured Saprospiraceae bacterium | reverse complement strand
TGGCTTCTTTCTTTTTTTTTTGGGGGGTGGCCCCAAATTTCATTTGGGGTAAGGCGGGAGAACCCCTACGGGGTTTTTTGTTTTCGCTTTCGTTTTATTTTTTTGGGGTGGAGGCTTTTTTTCTTCTTGGCTTCTTTCTTTTTTTTTGGGGGGTGGCCCCAAATTTCATTTGGGGTAAAGCAGGGGAACCCCTACGGTTTTTTTTGTTTTCGCTTTCGTTTTATTTTTTTGGTGTGGAGGCTTTTTTTCTTCTTCGCTTCTTTCTTTTTTTTTTGGGGGGTGGCCCCAAATTTCATTTGGGGTAAAGCAGGGGACCCCCTACGGGTTTTTTTGTTTTCGCTTTCGTTTTATTTTTTTGGGGTGGAGGGCTTTTTTTCTTCTTGGCTTCTTTCTTTTTTTGGGAGGCGTGGCCCCAAATTTCATTTGGGGTAAGGCGGGTTTTGGAGAGAGCCGTTCCAAAGATCAAAAAGCGAAGCGTCCGACAAGCAAAGGACACCCAAGTTGAGACGCTTTGCTTCACTCTTTAGGACAACAAAATTCGTACATCCACCGCCTTAATCTCTTCCCCAAAAGCAAACAAGGGGTTAATATCCAATTCTTCAATCTCCGGGGCTACTTCCACTAGGGCGATGACTCGAAGAATATACTCCACAAATAAATCAATATTGACACCAGGCTTACCCCGATATCCTTCTAGTAACTTAAAGCCTTTTAGCTTGCGCAATTGCCGTAAAATTTCTTCCTTCCGACACGGTGACAAAACCGCTTTAACATCCTGAAAAATCTCTACAAAAATACCACCCAACCCAAACAAAATAAGATGCCCATATTGTTCTTCTTTCTTGGCACCAATAAATAATTCTAAACCCGACAGCATCGGTTGTATCAATACCGCTTCAGCATCTTTTATATTCATCAATTCCTTAAATATTTTCTCTACTTCTAATTCATTTTTGACATTTACGAACACCCCGCCAACATCTGTTTTATGCACAGGTCCAACGACCTTCATCACTACGGGAAAGCCTGCTTCTTTGGCTTTATCTTTAGCTTCTTTCAGGATATTTACTTGATAATCAACTACTTGCGGCAACCCAGCCGCCTTTAGCAGTGCCCCAACAGCATCCACAGACAAAAAACCTTTCGAGTTCGTATTAATAATTTCTCGGACTTTAGGTTTATTGATTTTTGGTAATTCTAATTTTGCCTTTTTGGGTTTAGAACGGTGATAGACCTGCGCCAAAGCAGTTCCCAAACCCACTTCGTCAGGAAAATTAATTTTTCCCGTAGAAGTAAAGTAATCAATTTCTTGATGCGCATTAATGACCGAAGGCAAGACCGGAAAAATAGGCTTTTTACAAACATCCATTTTCACGTTCAGCACTTGATAGACATTTTTGACATTAAACAAACCAGGGCTCCCAAAAACGACGACCATTCCTTGGATAAAATTCATCTTATGCTCTACATAATCAATGATAATCCCGAGCTGATCCGCCGTGCCCGTCGCCAAAAAGTCTATCGGGTTTTTGACCGAAGAACCTGCGTCAAGATAAGCCGCCAATTCTTGACCAATCTCATCAGGTATGTGCGGCACTGACAGACCGCCTTTTGCCAGCGCATCCGTCAATAACACGGCCGTACCACCTGCATGGGTAATCACAGCGATATTGGGCCCAAGCAATGGACGATAATTAAAAATAGAAGCTACGCTTATCAATTCGTCTCTGCTACTACAATAAACAATCCCCGCCTTGCGAAACAGGGCTCTTACCACCATGTCCGATGATGCCATAGCGCCCGTATGCGAAGAAGCCGCTCTTGACCCTGCTTCGGTTGCGCCTGCCTTTATCGCTGCTATTTGACAGCCTTTGCTAATCAAGGATTGGGCATGTTTTAAGAATTTTTGGGGTTGTTGGATAGCCTCCACATATATCATGATAATTCGACTACTTTTTTCAGGGTCAAACTTTACATCCAAATATTCCAAAACATCTTCTACAGATGTCTGTGCCGCATTGCCAATAGTAAATACACTAGAAAATCTTAATCCTACAGACACCGCCTTTTCCATAATAAAAACGGCCGTAGAGCCCGAGCTAGAGATTAATACGCATCCATCTTGTGATAAATTCGGAATAGGTGTCGTAAAAACACCATGATAATTTTCATTGATGATGCCTATACAATTAGGGCCGATGAGCGTACCGCCTGAATCTTGGACGATCTTTGCCATTTCTAGCTCCATGGCTTTCCCTTCGGGGGTAACTTCCCCAAAACCCGCCGAAATAACAATAAAAGACTTGACCTTATGCTCCTTTATCATATATTTGATGGTGGACAGGCAATATTTTGCCGGTATCGCTAAAAATACTAGGTCAAACTTAGGTACCAGCTCAATGCTTTTATAACATTTCAGCCCTTGTACTTGGTCTTCTTTGGGATTGACGACCGCCATATCCCCTTCAAACTCCCCTTGGAGTAGATTGTAAACTAGTTTTCCGCCAGGCTTATGAATATTATTGGAGCCCCCTACAACCAATATGCTCTTTGGCGAAATTATATCTGCGTGAATCATTCGTGCTTAATTTTGGGCACAACATACAGAATTTTCTGGGCTCCTTTTAGTGACTTTCGTCAATTTGCAGGAATGCCTGGGTGCTAGTTCTTAGAGATGTCGAGCCGAGCGGCCGTTCAGGGCTATTCATCCCACACGTGGTAAGCATGATCGGGTGGTTTATCGATAAAATAGTGCAAGTCACCCAACCAACTAAAGAAATAAGTCGTGTCAGGAACTATTTGAATTTTACTCCTTACTTCAATCTGTTTTTCAATAGAAGGTAAACCAATGCTCTTCCTGATAGCATTTATTTCCAGCCGTTCTGATTCAGAAAACTCAAAAACATACTGTTTTTTTGAGCCGGACATCATAAATATTGGATTGATAAAAAATGGTTTTTCGAAACTAACGGCAGCGTATTCTCCAGCAGAAATCAAACCTTCTTCAAAAGCATCATCAAAAATGCTACGTACCTGTTTATTCCTTTCGTAAATGAGCGAAAATGATCCATACTGTAAAAACGAGACTCCCGCTTTAGACCATTCGGCCCCAACACTACGCTCCGACGGAAAGCCATATTTTTTCACTAAGTCGATAAAGACGGTTGCCAAACTATCTATTCCGGCTTCATCAGGATAAGGGGCTGGAATTTGACTAAAATCCATTTTATCCAAAGAATCCATTTTTATCAATCTTAGAAGGGTGTCTTTTCTTGCTTTAGAACGAAGCAGACTAAATAATTTAGCACTATTACTATTATTCCGAAGCGATATCGCAAAAGAAAGGCTGCTAAACTGCTCATTATAATCCTTACTCGCAACAGATGTCATATACACATCTTCTAACTCTGTCCATAAAAAATCATTATCTGCCAAACATGAGTTTGCTTGAAAATGGGTAATCCATGCTCCATATCCTAACAACTGCTTTGCAGCAAAATAACTCATATCACAATCCCCAATTTCCTTTGCAGCCAAATAGGCATTATAATAAGGCAATGGTTCGGTAAAAAAACAATACTCCGACGTAGCCTGCCACGCTTCCAACGTCTTCCTTGATTAAGGCAAAATTTGAAGGTGCTTGATGAGATGT
>CAMZKG010000327.1 GCA_947311105.1 uncultured Saprospiraceae bacterium | reverse complement strand
TTGCTCATCGATGTGAGTCGGGCAAGTGAAACGAGTGGTCTTGCAAATTTATTTGCAAGATGTAGAGACGAGCGCAGCGAGTATCGCCACGGGCAAGGTGAAGGGGTACCAGACTCCCAATAATGATCAATTTCTATGCAGTTTCTCGTAACGCTTCGCTACTCGTAGGCGTGAAATAAATTTCACGTTCCATTGTCAAAGGTTTAAGAAACCACAAGTTTTTAATCTACTTGCTTCGTATTTTTATCTTTCTTGCTTTTACTTGGCAAGGTTTCTCAAACCGCTGCTTAGAGCTTACCAAACCCCACCCATCTTCTTTTAAAAATCATGTAATGTTTGATACTTTCTTGACTCAAACATCCCACCACTTCATCGCCATCAAGAATGGGTAGTTGTGATTTTTTGGCTCTTTTAATCATTGATTCGGCGTCCGCCAAATTCATACTCAACCATAAATAACTAGGCAAAGGCGTAAAATATTTTCCCGCAAGGGCTTCCAAATCATCTGCGCGTAAGGCAAGATTTATTTCTTTTTGCGAAAGCATCCCTAAGGGTTGGTGCTCGGCAGTAATCACCACAAAATCAGTCGCTATACCTGTAGAATAATGCCGTAATACTTCGGACATCGGTGTGGTATCATATACTTTCGTAAAATCAAAATTAGCCACTTCGGACACCTTTGTATTTTTTAATACGTCTTCATTGGCAATAGCTTTGTACTCTATCGACGCCATCACAAACACAAAAACACCTATCAATGCAAAAGAAGGAGCAGACAGGTAAATCCCTAGACCAAATAAGCCCACCGCCAGTATTTTGCCAATAATCGCCGCAATTCTGGTGCCACGCCTGCGCCCAAATTTAAAGGATAATCCCGCCCGAAGCATACGCCCACCGTCTAAAGGGAAAGCCGGAATAAGATTAAAACCTACTAAAACTAAATTAGCAATTATCAAGATTCTGATAAAATATTGTGGTCCATCAAAAATCAAATTGACATCTTCTAAAGCCAATAAATCACTCATCGGAAAATAAAGCAAACTAGGACTCAATAATGCGGCTATAACCACATTCACCAAGGGGCCGGCAACGGATACCGCCAATTCATTTCTAGGTTTTTCGGGCATTCTGTGTAAACGAGCCATCCCACCAATGGGCGTCAAAATGACATCTTGAGTCCCCACGCCAAATTTTCGAGCCATCAAGATATGCCCAAATTCGTGCAGCAACACACAAAAGAAAAGGGTTAAAATATATGCCAAAAACCAACCTGCGGCGTTCCAATCCATTCCATTATAGACGCTTGAACCTACCGCCCATGCAGGCAATAGAAAAAAAGACCAGTGTATTTTCACTGGAATCTCAAACATCGTCGCTATTTGAAATGTACCTTTCATTTTTTGTAACTATTTAGCTACCCGCATATTTTTGCCAAAAAAATCCCTGTTTTCTACCTAAAAATAGGAGTACCTAAATAGTTACCATTTTTTAGAGTATCGGGGCGTTATACTAACGTAATAGATGCAAAAAGAGTTTATATCGGCGTGTTAATGTCTAAATTCATTGTATCTTGCGACAAAACTATCATCATGAAAAAATATAAACTCCTTCTCTTTTTTATCTTATTAAGCCTTCCATCTTTTGGTCAACGTGATTTTACGAAAGTAGATCAATTTGCTAGAGCCTATCACGCCAAAACAAAAGACTATAAAGTATTGGCGCAGGACTTAACCACTCCCTTTGACAATAAAACAGACAAAGCTAGAGCGATTTATGTCTGGATAACCGACAATATCAAATACGATTGTAAGAAATTCCACAAAAGAGCGAAAGGAAAAGCTAAAAAAGAACCGATTCAATTTCGGACTGAAGCAGAAAAGGCACAAAAAATAGCGCAACGTATGGAAGCGTATGCTGCCACTACTTTAAAAAAGAAAAAAGGGGTTTGCGAAGATTATGCCCTTCTTTTTCAGAAGATGTGTGGGGCGATTGGGATTGAATCGGAGTTTGTAACGGGGCACCTTGGTGGGCGTCCGGAAAACCTAGGAAAAATCCCGCAGATTTTTAATCATGCCTGGAACTCTATCAAACTTGATGGCAAATGGTATTTAGTTGACGCTACTCTCGGAAGTGGCACGGTAGAAGGCAATTGTAAAAAGTTTCATAAAAAATTTAACAGTGGTCTATTCATGACACAACCAAAAGATATGCTTCTCACCCATTTTCCCGACAAGCCTGAATGGCAATATCTAGAGCAACCGTTGGATAAAAAAGCATTTAGCCAATTACCAATTGCAGGTGCTGGATTTTATCAGGTTCCTGTAATTGACTACTTTCCCAAAGAAGGGATTATTTCTGCAAAAGAGACGAAAACGGTACTTTTCAAGGTCAAATTTGCCAAAAAAGGTCCCAAAATGCTAAGATTAACGGTCAATGGCAAACAACAACCAGGAGATTTTGAGCTAGATAAAGATGGCTATTGGATCTATGAATATTCACTCAAAAACCGTAGGAATAAGACCATGTCTATTCTGATAAAAGACCAACAAGGTATTTATCAGGTACTGAGCTACAAGTCCAAGTAGTTTCTTTTTCGCCAAAAAAGGACTCAAAGTTTACTATCCTAGTGAGATTTCCGTATTTTTGCGGAAGCTTACGCAAAATTAAAACGTACACTCATGTTTTTGATAAATATCTATCTCCGTATCGCCTTAATGGCTGGGACTATTTTTGGTGGCATTGCGCTATGGGCTGCTTATGGCACCTGGTATGGGCTACCCTTTATCCTGATTGGTCTTATCCTTTTAATTGGATATTTCATTTTGGGCACGGTACAATCCAGTGCACAAATGATTCAGGCTCAAGACTTTGCGGGTGCAGAGAAGAGACTGAACATGACCGTCAAGCCGAATTGGTTGTATGGGCCTATCCGCAGCACTTACTTTATCTTGAAGAGTACGTTTGCACAACAAAAAAAGGATTTTGTAGAAGCAGAAAAATGGCTAAACCTAGCCAACCAACAGCCCATGAACTCTGATGACGAGAGAGCCATGGTGCTTATCCAACTCGCAGGCATCGAAGCCAACAAACAAAAATGGCCGGCTGTCCAAAAATATCTAAAAGAACTCGAAAGCCTAAAAATTAAAGAGCCACAAATCAAAGAACAAGTCGCTGAGTTTCAAAAAGCCTTCAAAAATCGGGGCTTGATGAAAAAAGCCGGACAAATGAAAGGAGGGTTTAGACAGCCTGGCGGCAAGAGACGCAGACCTAAGATGCGGTAAAAAAAGAGTACTTCGGAGTTGCTGCCGCAGCGGTTTCGATGCTTTCGTATCTGAAAATCGCTGGGCTTCTCGCCGCTGTATAACTTATGTACGGGCGGTAGCACAATTCGAAAGTATTTCTCTACCAAGGGAAAAACTCCACTTCTCCAGTTTGGATATCATACATTGCGCCAACAATTTTTATTTCGCCGTTTTTTTCCATCTCGGCAAGGATGGGACTTTCCTTTCGGATGCGGTCAATTGATACGTGAATGCCTTCTTTGGCGACGTGATTGACAGAATTTTTGTCCTTGGCATCTAGAATGAAGTCGGGATTTTTTTGGCTATTGATGATGGCTGGTTTGATTTTATCTAGGAGCGTGGTGATGTTTCCGAGTTTTACATTTTTACAGGCGGCGGTTACGGCTCCACAGCTGGTGTGTCCCAATACGACGATTATTTTGGAGCCAGCCACTTTACAGGAATATTCCATTGAGCCAAGCACGTCTGGGTTGATAACACTGCCGGCTACTTTAACATTGAATACGTCTCCAATCCCTAGGTCAAAAATAATCTCTATAGGGACTCTAGAGTCAATGCAACTTAAAACTACACCGAAAGGATATTGACCATGGCTGGTCTCGATAATTTGGTTTTTGTAGTCACGATGCGCTTTAAGATTTTGGACAAAACGGTTGTTGCCATCAATAAAAATTTGTTGTGCTTCCCGTGGTGATAGGTTGGCTTGGATTTCTTTGGTGAAAGTTTTCATTTTGAGTTGATTTTACTGATTTTGAATAATAAGCGTTCGATTTTTTATACACTGACCATTGTGATACAATTAGCAGATAATCAATGGATCAAATCATTTTAGACCTAGTACTTGCGGGAGTATCAGGTGGATAAATAATGAGTCGGGTGCAAAAGTAACAAATTTTTGTAGAGAAAGAACGTAAAATATAGGAAATTTACGTCATTCGTTCGTTTGATGGGGTTTGGATGTTGGTAACTCGCTTCGCTTTATTGGGGGCAATTCCTGAATTGGCTTTACGGCACTCGCTTCGCTTTATTGGAGCCAATTCGTGAATTGGCTCTACGGCGATATCGCTTTGCTTTATTGGGGGCAATTCCTGAATTGGCTTTACGGCGATATCGCTTCGCTCTATTTTGGAGCCAATTCTTGAATTGGCTCTACAAAAGTTGCATGGTCGCTATTGTTTTAACTCATCCATGTATTCTTTGACCAAGATTTTGTAATAAGGGCGTAGGGCTGGGGAGATGGTCTTGAAGGACTCTACTTCTGCTTTACGTTTCTTGATGTATTCTTCTAAGGAGGGCGGTATGGTGTGTTTGATTTGGTCGGCAGATTTTGATTTTCTTTTTTTATCTTTTTTTCTTTTTCTTTCTGCTTTGTCTGCTTCCAGAAGTCGAGTGAGAATGTCCGCTTGACGTTTTAGTAGTTCGGCGTCGAGTTGTTTGTTGACTAATTTGGTTTCGACTTCGTCCATTTTTTTGATTAGGTCTTGGAGTGCTTTGTCCCCTTTACCTTGCCCTTCTTTTTCTTGTTCTATTTTGCGCAGGGCTTCGCGTAGCGCAGCCTGTTTGGCGGCCATTTTGGCAAATTCCTTGCTAGTACCATTTTTGCCCCCTTTTCCATTTTTTAGTTGGTCGCGCATTTTTTTCATTTGTTCGTTGAGGCTTTTTTGCCCTTCACCGATTTTGTCCATGGGGACTTTACCATTTTTGCCTTTGCCTTGGCCGGGTTTTTGGCAGGCTTGGCTGCCAGGCATGGAAGACGCCATATCTTGTTGCATTTGCTCCATCGCTTCGGCAAGCATCAGGGCAAGGTCATTAAGATTTTTCATGGTTTCATGTTGGCTTTTTTCGGCAATGTTTACTTTTCTATCTTCCAAATGGGCAAGGGAAGACTTGATGCCTTTTTTGATGTCAGAGACTTTGTCCATGACAAAAGATTCAATTTTTTCATTCCGTTTTGCCAATGCACGCAGGCTGTCTTCGACTATTTTGAAATCATCTTTTAGTTTAAATTGATTTTCTGTTAGCTTAGTGTATCTGGGTGTATTGGTGGCAATCACTTCAAACTCATCTTTAATGTCTTCTTGGTCATAGGATAAGGTGACCAGATTTTCAAGGATTTGACGGAGAGTTTCCATGTCTTCCATATTCTCGGCGGCTTCTCCAGCGGCCATGGCAGATTTCATTTCGCCAGCCATTTTTTTCATTTTTTTGGCGGCGCTTTTTTGTTTTTTTGCCGCCCCTTGGCTATCTTTCTTCTCTAGGTTCTGTTCGCTTTGTTCCATGTCCTGTTGGATATCGTCCATCTCTTCTTCTTTCTTTTCCATCTGCATGGGGCGTTCTAGGTCTTCATTTTTCTTTTCCATCTCTTTTTGCTTCTTCTCAATCTCTTCCATTTTTTTAGAGATCTCTTCTTGCTCTTTTTTCAATTCTTCCGAAGGTTTTTCTTCATTTTCGGTTTTTTTGGCGAGTTCTTCTTCTTTTTTGGCGAGTTCTTCTAAATCTTTGATTTGGTCTTCCATCATCTTTTCGACTTCCAACTGCTTGAAAAGCTCTTCCATACGATCCATTTCCTTTTCCAGCTCTTCATTGGTAAGCTCATAATCTTCCATTTTTTCGACGGCATCTTCTTTTTCTAGCTCTTGCATTAATTCTTCAATTTGTTGCATGAGTTCTTTCATCTCATCGCTCATGGTTTCTTCAAAAAGCTTTTGGAGTTTTTCCTGTTTTTCTAGCAATTTTTCATCGGGCTTGGAGACATCATTTTGGTTTTTGATATTTTCATCTAACTTCTCTTTGGCCTGTTGCATTTCCTTTTGCAATTCCTTTTGTTTGTCGAGCAATTTTTCAATATTCTTTTTTTCTTGCCAGTCTATCTCTTTTCGGTCGAGTAGTTTTTCACGAATTTTTTTCATCTCATCCCGTAGTTCTTTGCTGTTTTGCTTAGCATCTTTCAGCGTTTTTTTAATGTCTTCGGTGTTGAGTTCTTCTTGTTTTTTGAGTTCTTCTTTAGTGGCTTTGTGAAAGACCATTAGATTAGTGCGAGCGGATTTGGCTCCATTTACGCCATCATTGTCAAATACTTCAAAGTAATATTCTAGCTCATCTCCTGGCTTTAGGTCAAAAGAATTAAAATTAAGCACATAGTCATATACCGCTGTTTTTCCGGAAGGGTCAACAATAGATTTTTTTACGACTTGTCCTTTCTGACCATTTTCATTTTTGATGGCGTAATTAAAAGTAAGGCTCGTTAGCCCATAGTCGTCGCTTGCTTCTCCTGTGAGATAAATTAGATTTTTGGTGGTACTATCAGGAAATACTTTAATCGAAATAGTCGGCGCCAAATCAGGAATCACCGACACCCGATATTCGGCGGAGTCCGCTAAAGGTAGTTGGCTGTTAGATACGTACAATTTATAAGAATCATCTCTTCTTAGCTTGCGCGAAAAATAAAAATGCTTAGCACCTTGTCTTTTTGCGGAAGCGATACTATCCATTGCTCCAAATTTGACTTGGATGTCGTCCGTATTGTCTGCAAGGAAAGACCATTTGGCGAAAGTCCCTTCGGGTACAGATAAATCGCCCATATTGGTGAGTTGTTCGTCTTTTCTACCCGTGTAGGCCGGGTAGTCTAGGGCGACAGCAAATTCCAGAATATTAGGTTTTTTAAGTACTTTTAGCGCAAGCTCCTTAGAAGTGACCCTTCCAGAAAAAAGCTTAAAATCAACATCTTTCTGAAGGTTGTGGAATTGATAAGAAAAATGCCCTAGAGAGTCCTTTTGGAGCCGATATTGAATGCCGTCTAAATCAATAAATACTTCATTGGGTACGACATCTCCTTCAATTCCCACTTCTAAGTCAAAGTCTTCAAACTGTACTGCTTCCATGTCGTTGTTTAAGATTTTAAACTCGAAAGGCGCAGGGCGGGTGTAGCCCTTATTGTTGTTGACGAGTCTTTCTGTACTGTCTTTGATGACACTCGGAGCGCCAAAAAGTAACGCCAATAAAAGCAATAAAGGGGGTAAACTATATCTTAGATATTTTCGGTTATTGCGTAAGTCAATGGCCTTTTTGAAAGGCAGCAGCTTTATTTTTTCGGATTTTTGGTTGATAGAAGCGAGTACCAAATCATCATCGACCATCGCACCCGCATGGTGTTTCAGTTGTAGGATGTTGATTAGCTTGTCTTGTACATCCGAAAAATGTTGTCCAATAATCTGGGCTGCTTGCTCGTGTTCAATGACCTTGCCGAGCCGAAAATATTTCATGCCGGGTATGATGAGCCAATAAGTAATACTCGCTAGAGAAGTACCGACAAAGGAAAAGAATAAAAATTTACGCATGGATTTGCCAAAATAGAAAAAATATTCCAGCACATTGATGAGAATAAAAAAAGCAAAAACAACGCCTATCGTGTAGAGAAACCCACGAATCAGTTGATTCACGTAGTATTTACGGATAAAAGCATCCAGTTTTTGGATGAGTTG
Source organism: uncultured Saprospiraceae bacterium (assembly GCA_947311105.1). Classification (GTDB taxonomy): domain Bacteria; phylum Bacteroidota; class Bacteroidia; order Chitinophagales; family Saprospiraceae; genus HyVt-613. Next base: position 442 of record CAMZKG010000327.1, on the reverse strand, counting down.
GTCGTAATTAGAAGTAGAATGGGTCATTTTTGTATTTTAGCACTTTTTCGGTGCTAAATTAACGTTTTTTTGCGTCTTGTGTTGCGACAGCAGAATAGGCATTTTGTACTTGTAGGATAAGGCTTCTTGTTCTGATGCCGCTAGACTTGAGAATATGCTGGTTTTCTTTGTCTTTAAGCTTTGAGTTTACTCCGAAAAGTTCTTGTAATCTATAACTAAAGAGTGACGCAAAACTTTATTTGGTTCAATTGTGCAATCGTGCAATTGTGCAGCTGAAACTAGCCCGAAAATCATTGTCAAAACAGGAGCTTGTAGAATAAAATTTTGTCAACATGCCCCACTCGAAGCGATGAGCAAATTTTCATTTTGTTACCATACGGTTCCCCTTAAGAAAGGGAAACCTATGGAAGGGTTTCATGAAAAGAAACAAAATGAAAATTTG
>CAMZKG010000326.1 GCA_947311105.1 uncultured Saprospiraceae bacterium | reverse complement strand
GCGCTCCTTCGTCGCTTTTGGTCTTTGGTGCGCTCCTTCGTCGCTGTTAGTCTTTGGTGCGCTCATCAAGCCAAGCCATGATATCCCACAATCTTGAGCCCATAACCTTCAAGAGCCACCCAATTGCGTTCACGACTAGAAATCAAGACAATATTACGCACCTTCATCGAGCGCAAAATCTGAGCACCTACCCCAAAATCCTTTTCATCCATTTTGGACTTGATGTCTTTCCCGCCATTTGCCATACGATCCAACCACTCTTCAATAGGGCTGCCTTTGTCACCATGTCTCATGTAGAGCATCAACCCTTTTCCAGCTTCCGCAATAGTTTCCATCGCTGTAAAAAAGCTTTTGTTGCGCCGATCAAAGAGTGAAGTCAGCAACTCATCAGGTCTAGGAGCAGAGTGAACACGAACCAAGACCGATTCATCTTCTTGCCAATCTCCTACTTTGATGGCAAAGTGGACATCTTCTGTAGTCAATTGCTTGAAAGAAGTAATTTCTAGTTTTCCGAAAGGACTATCGACCTGCCAAGTCTTGATAGATTCAATTAAACGTTCGTGATTCATCCGATACGCTACCAAATCTTTGATAGAGATGATTTTAAGGTCAAATTTCTTGGCAATCTTCAACAACTGCGGAAGCCGAGCCATCGAGCCATCTTCATTCAGAATCTCAATCAACACTCCAACAGGCTTCAACCCCGCCAACTTAGCCAAGTCCACTGCCGCTTCGGTATGTCCCGGACGTCTAAGCACGCCCCCCGCTTTTGCCCGCAAGGGAAAAATATGTCCAGGGCGCGCAAAATCACTAGCGCCATATTTATCATCACTCAATGCTTTGACACAAGTCGCCCGATCATAAGCCGAAATTCCCGTCGTACATCCATCCCCTATCAAATCAATAGAAACCGTAAAAGCCGTCTCATGCAAAGCGGTATTTTTGTTCACCATTAGCGGCAAATCCAACTCATCTGCCTTAGACTCTTCGATAGGCGTACAAATCAATCCACGCCCATGCATAGACATAAAGTTAATGGTCTCCGGAGTAATCAACTCGGCTGCGGCTATAAAATCTCCTTCATTCTCTCGGTCTTCATCATCCACCACGATGATTAATTTGCCCGCTTTAATATCGGCGATAGCTTCTTCTATGGTATGGAGTTGTGGTTGATTATCGACCATTTTAGTCTCTTGATTTTGTAGCATTTTCTCATTTTTTGCGAAAGCAAACCTATTTCAGCCTTCAAGGTACGCAAAACATCCAAAAGTGCTAGATTGTTGATGCAACTTTGTATTTCTCTAGACTTAATTGATTGAATTTGGATAGATTTGGTGAATTTGATGGAATTGAAGGAGTTTAAGCGTTGAGAGAGTTGATGGAGCTGAAGCTTTTATTTTGTTCAACTGTGCAATTGCGCAATCGTTCAACTGAAGCCAGCCTAAAAACATTGATAAAACAAAAACCCACAGAATAATTTTGTGGATTAACTCTTCGATGGAATGAAACAACTTCCTAGAGAGCAAAAAAAAACCTTACCGCAAAAGCGATAAGGTTTCGAAAGCGCGCCCCTTCAAGGACTTGAACCTTGGACCTACGGATTAACAGTCCGGCGCTCTAACCAGCTGAGCTAAAGGGGCAATTCACCATCAAAAACGTTTATTTCCGTCGAAATGTTCTTGATTGCGAATGCAAAGGTAGTATCTTTCATTAATTATTGCAATCTTTGCAGCAAAAAAAAATAAAATGAGTTTACTAACAGTAGGAACAGTCGCTTTAGACACCATCGAAACGGCCTTTGGCAAAAGGGATAAAGTGGTCGGTGGAGCCGCTATGTACATTGGTTTGGCCGCTTCAAAATTTACGACACCGATCAATTTAGTGTCTGTAGTAGGGGGAGATTTTCCGTCCGATGAATTAGCCTTCATGCAATCACTAGGCATCAACTTAGACGGACTTCAAGTCAAAAAAGATGAAAAATCTTTCTTTTGGGCCGGAAAATACCATGATGACATGAATGGACGGGATACTTTGGCGACAGAATTAAACGTGCTTGCCGATTTTAACCCCATCCTTCCGGAAGCCTACAAGAAGCCTGACTATGTAATGTTAGGCAATCTGACTCCAGAAATTCAGATGCAAGTACTTGACCAACTGAAGAAAAAACCGAAGTTAGTCGCAATGGATACTATGAATTTTTGGATGGATGTAGCCTGGGACGCTTTGATGCAAACCATCAAAAAGGTCGACATGCTCCTAATCAACGACGAAGAAGCCCGCCAAATGTCTGGTGAACACTCACTCATGAAAGCTGCTAAAGCAATACTCAAGATGGGCCCCAAAGTACTCGTCATCAAAAAAGGGGAGCATGGAGCACTACTATTTCAAGACAATGATGTTTTCTATGCCCCTGCCCTACCGTTGGAAGAAGTGGTTGACCCTACTGGAGCAGGTGATACTTTTGCGGGTGGCATGATGGGATATTTAGCGATGCAAAACCGACTGTCTAAGCCTAATTTTAGGAAAGCTATTATCGTCGGCTCTGCCATGGCTTCTTTTTGTGTGGAAAAATTCTCGAATGAACGGATGAAAGAAATTACTCAGGATATGGTTCGGATGCGGATCAAACAGTTTGAGCAGTTGGTAAAATTTGGGGCTCCTTTGTAGGGCTCGCTTCGCTCGTCTTTTGGTCTTTGGTCTTTGGTGCGCTCCTTCGTCGCTTTTGGTCTTTGGTGCTGCCGCAGCGGCTTACTTCTACGGCATACACTTTTGGTCTTTGGTGCGCTCCTTCGTCGCTTTTGGTCTTTGGGGCGCTCCTTCGTCGCTTTTGGTCTTTAGTGCTGCCCGTACCAAAGACCAAAAAGCGCAGCGTACCAAAGACCAAAAAGCCAAATTTTCACAAAAACGACTGTCCGTACCTAGAAATTATCTATTTTTACCACAAAGAATAAACTGAAGCTCATGAAATCAATTATTTTAAGCACAATCTTCATTCTTATTGCATTTTTTGCGCAAGCTCAAGATGGATACTTCCAACAAACCGTAAATTATAAAATCAAGGTCTCCCTTGACGACCAAAGTCATACTCTCACCGGTGATATAGAGATGCAATACACCAATAACTCGCCCCAAACACTCCATAAAATATATATGCACCTATGGCCCAACGCCTACTCTAACCGCAATACAGCTTTCGCAAAACAAAAAATTAGGGGCAAATCCAATCGTTTCTATTTTGCCAAAGAAAATGATTTGGGGAATATCTCTAATCTAGACTTTCGCATAAATAACCAAAAAGCGCCATGGCATCTGCTAAAAGACTCCATAGATATTGCAATCATCACCCTAAATGAGCCACTCGCGCCCCACCAAACCATCACCATCCAAACCCCTTTTAAAGTCAAAATCCCTGCGTCTTTTTCTAGATTGGGACACGTACAAACTTCCTATCAAATCACGCAGTGGCATCCCAAACCTGCCGTTTTTGACCGCAAGGGCTGGCACCCTATTCCGTACTTAGACCAAGGTGAGTTTTATAGTGAATTTGGGGATTATGATGTGACCATTACGCTTCCGCAAAATTATGTAGTAGGAGCTACAGGAATATTACAAACTGAATCAGAGCAAAATTTTTTGGCGCAAAAAATAATCGAATCGAAAACAAAGATAGACTCTACTTTTGATGACAATGATTTTCCAGCTTCCGCAAAAGAGACTAAAACCATCCGATATACGGCAAAAAATGTCCATGATTTTGCTTGGTTTGCGGACAAACGTTTCTTGGTTACAACCGACACTCTTCAATTAGCTTCGGGAAAAATCATTGATGTATATGCGATGTTTCCGCCAGGTGGATTAAAGGAGTGGACAGAAGCTACGGACTATCTCAAACGCTCCGTCAATAGCTACTCTCAATGGGTCGGAGAATACCCCTACCCTCAAGCTACAGCCGTCCAAAGTGCTTTGAGCGCTGGTGGCGGTATGGAATATCCTATGATTACTGTAATAGGAAAAACATATTCTAAAGAAGGTACCGACGATGTCATTACCCACGAAGTGGGACACAACTGGTTTTATGGTATTTTAGCGAGTAATGAACGTGAGCATTCCTGGATGGACGAAGGAATGAACACTTTTTATGAAAATAGATACATGGCTAAGTTCTATCCCCCAAAAAATAATATAAACCAATTGAAGCTTTTGTATTTAATTTATTCTCGATTCCATTTAGCGGACGCCATCAACACTTCCGTGGAGCAGATGTCCGAATTAAATTACGGTTTGACCGCTTACGCAAAACCATCTATGAGCCTAAAAATGCTCGAAGCTTTTGTCGGAAGACCAACCTTCGACCGCATCATGAAAAAATATTATGCTACTTGGAAATTCAAGCATCCCTACCCTGAAGATTTCAAGAAAATATGGACTCAAAATACGGATAAAAACTTGGACTGGTTCTTTGACGACATCATCAACTCGACCAAAACAATGGACTATAAGCTACTGAGTATCAAGAAGAAAGACCAATCCTTTCAAATAAAAGCAACCAACAAAGGCCAACTAAAAGGCCCGTTATTGCTATATGCTCTTAATGACGATGATGAGATTATAGACTCCTTAATTACCGATGGATTTACCGGTACAAAGACGGTTGAATTTTCAAGATTAAAGGATGGTGCGTATGAAAAATTTGAAATTGACAGCCGCCACCAGACGCTAGACATCCACCAAAAAAACAATACAAAACCAACCAAACCGACCTATCTAAAATTTGGGTTTGCGCTAGAAAATGAACAAAAAAAATATATTTATTACCTACCCATCTTTGGCTGGAACGAATACGACAAGTCTATGCTGGGCATAGCCTTATTTAACGAAGGCATTCTCCAGCAAAAATTCTTTTACACATTTACACCGATGTATAGCTTTGGTGCCAAAACCATCGTGGGGACTGCCGAAATCCAATATCCTTTTTATTCCGATGGTATTTTTCGTAAGATAACCCCACGTATTTCTGCCAAGCGGTTTTCTTTTTATCAAAATACTAGAGACCATTATTCTCAAACTTATACCAAAATAACCCCTACCTTAATTTTTGAACTTCCGAGCAAAACTAGCAAACAAACCATCACACTTAAACACGAGCTCGTCCAAACCGACCAGCCCAATTATGACAACCAAGGACACTTCAAGCAACTCGATAAAATTTTAAATCAATATAGCCGACTAAACTATTCCTTCATTCGGTACAATGCCATTCGCCACTACCACTTTTACACGGAGCTTGAATATGCCCAATACGATAATTTTGATATCGGCAAAAAACAATATCTAAAACTTACTGGAGGGGGGCTTACTAGGTTTACTTATCGCCCACACAAAAACATTGACCTAGGCATCCAAGGTGGCTACTTTTTGCAAAATAATGCCCGCTACTCTAACTCTTTTAATAATGGTCTTGTCATGGGCAGTCTCGCCACATCTGGTACGGGGCGTGACGACTATGCCTTTAGACAGATTTTATTCGGGCGAAGCCAAAATAGTGGCATTTGGGGACAACAAATAACCAATGGAAATGCAGGCATCAAACACCCCGTACTAAATGGCTCGTATGGCCACTCTAATGATTGGATGCTTGGAATAAACCTATCCGCTAGCTTGCCCATCACACTCCCAAAATGGATTGATTTGGCGACCTATTTTGATGTAGCATTTTGGGGGGCACCAACCCAAACGACACCGGTGAAGAAAATGTATGCTGGGGGCATTCAATTAAGACTAAGCCCGCTATTTTCGATTGATTTTCCTATCTTTACCGACAAGGAGCTCAACACACTTTTAAAACAACGAAAAAATGGCAGTTATTTGGGTAAAATGACCTTCCATATCCGTTTGAAAGAAGTTGTTTCGGCACGTAAAGCCCAAGAGCTCATCCTTGAAAACATCTAATCATGAAGGGCAATCTACCAGACGTTCACGATTTTTCCGAAAGGCTCAAAAAAGGAGATCGCGTCACACTCGGACGCGCCATCACTTACGTGGAAAGTAGCTTGTCGGCTCACCAAGAATTTATTCAAGAAGTCCTTAATCTCATTATGCCCTTTACAGGAAATGCCATTAGAATTGGGATTACGGGCAGCCCTGGTGTAGGCAAAAGCACATTTGTAGAAACTTTTGGGATGCACCTGATAAGCCTTGGGCACAAAGTGGGCGTCCTAGCAGTGGACCCTAGTAGTCGCCAAACGGGCGGGAGTATTTTGGGAGACAAGACACGGATGATGCAGCTAAGTACATCCAAAAATGCTTTTGTCCGACCTTCGCCAGCGGGCAAGACACTTGGGGGTGTCGCTCAACATACCCGAGAAACCATCCTTTTGTGTGAAGCAGCGGGTTATGATATTATTTTGGTGGAGACCGTTGGCGTCGGCCAGTCAGAGACTGCAGTATATGAGATGACAGATTTTTATTTGCTGATGATTTTGGCGGGTGCAGGTGACGAATTGCAAGGCATCAAACGCGGAGTTGTAGAGTTAGCCGATATGATTGTGGTCAATAAATCGGATGGTGACAATGTTTCGCTTGCGCAAAAAGCCAAAGCAGCTTACACCAATGCGTTACATCTTTTTCCTGCAAAGGAGAGTCAATGGACGCCCCCCGTACTAACGGCTTCGGCATTAAAAAACAAAGGTATAGAAGCCATTTGGCACCAAATCCAAGACTACCAACAACTCGTCAAAGAAAATGATTATTTCAAAATTCATCGCCAACGCCAACTACTCCAATGGATGGAAGACGCAATGCATTTAGAGATAAATAGCCACTTTTTCTCTAGTGAGAAACTAAAAAAAGCCATTAAGAAAAGCAAAAAACAAGTGCTTGACCTAAAAATAACCCCATTTTTTGCTGCAAAACAAATGGTATTGCTATTTTTGCAGAAATAACACCACACTATGAATATTGATTTTCAAAAGTACGCAACCCTAGCGGTCGATGCCATCATTAAATTTGCCCCTAGTTTATTGACTGCTATTGCCGTTTTTTATATTGGTAGTTGGGTCATCAAAAAGCTAACAAAGATTTTGACTTTTGCTCTAGAAAAAGCCAAAGTCAGTGAAGATGCCATCCCTTTCTTATCTTCTTTCGTCACGACCATGATGAAGGTATTTTTGATTCTGAGTGTGGTCGGTATATTAGGGATTGAGATGACTGCCCTATTTGGGATATTGGCGGCGATGAGTTTTGCGGTCGGTATGTCCTTACAAGGAAGTTTGGGTAATTTTGCCGCAGGCATCCTAATTCTTTTCTTCAAACCCTACCGACTAGGTCAATGGGTAGAAGTAGAAGGCGCTTTCGGCAAAATCGAAGAAATCCGTATTTTCAATACCATATTAATTACTCCAGGTAACAAAAAGCTCATCATCCCCAATGGCAAAGTCGTAGAAGGCATCATCACGAACTATTCGGACAAAGGTTATATTCGGGTAGATTTGGAAGTCTCCATGCCCTATGCCGAAAGTTTTCCGAAAGTAAAGCAAGTAATTTTGGAAGCAGTCAAAGATGTTCCTGGTGTATTGCTGACTCCCGCTGTCGAAGTCGGTATCAATACCTTTGACTCACACAATATCGTATTGGCGGTACGCCCTTACGCTGAGCCAGATGATTTTTGGGACGTAAAGTTTGAATGCAATAAGCGTATCAAAAATGCACTTAGCTCACACCATGTCAAAATGGCTTACTCCGAAGGCGTTGAACTTGGGGATATTGGGGAGTAAATCTTTGTTTAGTCTGCTTTTGAAGGGTGAAGGACGAAGGGTGAAGGGACCGCTATTATCTCAGAAGCTCCTTTGGCAGCAGAATTAGTCAAAAGTTATAAAGGTCGTAAAGCCGTGGCTGAAGGTGAAGAGTTTGATCCGTCGCCAAATAATATTAAAAATAAAACTAAAGAAATTACTCTAGGTTTAGATTTTGGGATTTATTTATACATTCGCTAAGGGTGGTTGTTCCTTTTAAATACATCAATGGTTCGTTAAAAAAACAATACTCCGACGTAGCCTGCTTAGCCCATAGCTTCTCTATGGGCTAAGCAGGGAAACCCCTACGGGCCCTACGGAGTTTTAGGTCAATCGCACATTTTTTTTTCAAGCTTCGATTCAGCCATTAACTTCTATTTTACGCAACTTAGCCAAAAACATAATTTGGATTAAATAGAAAAAAGCCCTTGTTGCTTCTTTTTCACCAAAATAATGACCGAACCATTCACATTATGATCTTTAGTTATTGTTTTACAAATTTCAATGTATTTCCATTTTCTAATTTCAAGAAATACAATCCATTTTTCAATTTTTCAATATCAATTTCTTCACGCTCCTTAATAGTTCCTGTCTTAATTTCCTGTCCTATTGCGTTTAAAATTATATAATCTTGTGCGCTTGTGATTCCTGACAATTTAATGTAATCAGATGCAGGAATGGGGCTCACCCTAACTGGAAGATTTAACTTTCGGGTGATGGAATCTACACCCACTGCATTATCGCAATCATCAACAATAGATGTATTTCCGGGTGTAGTATATAAAATATTAACTTCAGCTGCTGTAAGTATTTTAGTATATATTTTCAACTCATCAATAGCTCCTTTCAAGACCGATTTATTCTCACTAAACTTCGCCCCACATTGATGCCCAAGTGTTGTTGATGCTCGATTTTTATTTGGATTACTTTCATGAACAAATCCTGGATATCCTTTAATTATGTGACTTGGATCAAAATCAATATTATTAGTTTCGGAATAGGTCACTTCAACACCATTAACGTAGGCTTTTAATGTATTACTTGTTCGATCGACAACCATCACGGCGTGATACCATTGATTGGTAACTAAAGGCGCTAAATGGTTTAACACAGCCCCTTCATAGTCTTTTGCTTCGGGTTGAGCTAAGAAATGAATTCCCACAGAATCAACCTTAATCCCTATACCGACTCTAGTGAGATTACCTCTTGTACCAGAATCAAATATCGCAAATTGCTCATTATCAGTAGGTAATTCATATAATTTAAACCATATAGAAACCGACAAGTCTCTATCCATTGGATCTAAGATATCATTGAGTATGACTCCATCGGTTTCCGTAGGCAGGCTAATCGCATTCCCCACGACTCCAGCAACGCTATTTGTTGAGAAATCACTATTTTTTAAAGTAGCATTTTGCGAACTAATTCCCCAAGCTTTATCTTCAACCACAGCTCCAGAATCTTCTTCAAAAGAATAATGTAATGCTAATGGGCACAAATCATCACGCACTTCAATAAGGACTTTAGCGGAATTGGTAAAATAACCTGTACCGCTACCAGATTCAGTAGTATATAAGAAGAAATCTCGACCAATAAAATCTTGAGCGGGTTCGTATCGCAAAATGCCGTTTTGGCTAGTGACCGTTCCTCCATTAGCAGTGGTAGAATCAAAACTTTTAATACTAATTAGGTCTTCGTTATAATCTATATCGTTGGCTAGAACATCAATGTCTATAGCTGTATTTCTATTAGTGGTGGCGTAATCTTCTGCGGTCCAAGGATGAACGGGGTCTGCGTAATTGGGCGTTGAATTGATTAAACATAAATTTCCTGAGAGCTCTAAGTGAGCAGTAGCAATAACCACCGAATTTCGGCCCCAGAAATACTGGTTAGAATGCATCGCATCATATTGGTTGAGATAATGACCCATATCCAAAGTATGTCCAAGTTCATGTGGCATAGCACCAAATTCACTTTTAGTAAATGAGCTACGCCCTCCTTGAAATGAAGAATTACAATATAAATGTCTTCCGGCTCCCCCACCACCACCAGTGGTTTTCCAAAACATTTCTATTTCATTTATTTCAGGATAATCAATAGGTTTTATGATATCACTAATCTCTGTAATACTAGAATCAATAGGAATAATTAACAAATCACACGTAATAGACAATCCAATGTCTCGAGTGCAAAAATAATCAGTCAAGTTAACACCGTTCTCCCACATTGCTATCAATGTTTCGTAATTTCCGTTTCCTTTTTCTGGGTCTATAAAATCTGGGTAAGTACATGAATAACCACTCCTAAGAATGCGTCTTGATTTATGGGGTTCTGTTACAACAGGAAGGTTTAGTGGAGTAACCACATAATTTGATAAATCTATTTCCTGAATTTTAAAACCATCTTTTTCACCTTTTGCAGGCAAAGCTTTGATATATAATATTTCACCAGGGTACCAAACAGCAAATACTTTATAATTGGGATGGTTTACCACTCTACCACGATATGTTCGCACAGGCCCTGGGGCCTGTGGGGTTAAATTAACCCCATCCCACAAAAACACTTGTTGAGTGGTAGGGCGTGTAGAGTATTTGTAAAATTCAAAATCACACATTCCTAAATCTGGGTGCTCAACTGAAATAGCAAAAGAATTGGGCTGACTAAAAAGGTGAGCATTGATAAATAACGCAAATAACAAAAAGATTATTTCTTTCATGATTTTAGTTTAATGTTTGCTTACTCCTGCATATCCACTCATCCACACCAACCACACCAATCATAATCAATTGATTATCAAGAGCTTAATCTACTATTCGCTTATTAAGAGTCCTTAGAGACAAGATATCGTCAATACTTTACTCTGATAGTTACATCCCACAGGCCATTGCCGTTACAACCTTTGTTGTCGGTAGTATTCTTTTAGTCTTTCGTGAGCAACTTTAATATGAAACGGTTTCATTAGCTTTTTCTTTCTCTTTGTCCATTTCCCAATTTCTTGGAGTATTTTATCGACATCTTCTATCTCTTCTTTTTCCTTAATAAAATCAACTGTAGCAAGTAATTCTAATCCATAAGGAGACTCAAAACCTTCAATTAAATTTTGCACGTCTCTCAATCTGTTATTTTGCTCAGAAGTTAAATTCTCTTTATTATAGACTTCGACTTTATCCATATTTCTTAAATCAACTGGCGTACTTGGCTTCGTTGTTTCGTACTTAAAGTTAAGAAAATATCCATTTAAATATCTGGCTAAATGCTGCAATTTATGAGAATATGGCCCATAATGCCCTTTTTCATATTGTAGGTTTAATGGCTCACCAAATCTCTGCAAAAAATACGCAATTTTCTGAATAACCAATAAATTAATTGAATATCCAAGAACTTGATAATTTCTTAGCGAAGTTAACAACATAGCTCTTGCAGGAGTCAAAGTAATTTGTTTTTTAGGTTTGACTTCTTGATTGTTAAAACCAGGCTCATAAATAACAACTTCAACATCTTTATCGACACCTTCTAACTCTCTTAATATTACAGTTTTGACATCGCTCCAATTAAGCCCACCATTACCACATCCCAAAGGTGGAATCGCTATAGATTTTATTTGTTTTTCTTTTATTTCCTTAACCAACTTCTTCATTCCAATTTCTATAAATTCGATTTCAGACCTCCGTCTCCAATGCTTCTTCGTTGGAAAATTTATTATAAATTTGGGTCTAATTTGACCTGTATTAGTTATTAACAAATCACCGATATCAAACTTTTTGTCTTCGCAAAGTTGTCTGTAGATTTTAAAATTTTCAGGGAATGCCTTTTTAAAGGCCAAAGCAATACCTTTACCCATTACGCCAACTGTATTGACCGTATTGACTAAGGCTTCTGTATCCGCCTGGAGAATATTTCCTTTTGTGTAATCAATCATATTAATAATACCATTTAGGTCGCACAATTACATTGCAAGTTAAATCATGCTCTGCAAATTTAACTAAAATTTCGTTTTTAACTGTTTCATTATAAACCCCAACTGCCACCAAAGCAGTTAAAGGCAACTCGTTGAAAACGAGAAATTCTGCTTGTTTTCTTCTTTTACGGTCAGGGTCGTCTTCTGTGTCATTCCAGTGAACAAGATTTACAGCATCCCAGTCAACTTCTTCTAAACTATCTTCATCATTGAAAAATTGAGACATTGAATGATAGCCGTGCCCGTCTGAAAATACATATTGGCACCCATTTTCCAAAATGTTTGCAAACGTCGTAACAAGATAAATTATTTCTTCTGGATTTCTTTTTGTTACCCCATTGTAACCTTTTTGAATTTCATAAAGCATCGGAGACCTTGAACCAAAATAAAATACAACATAATCTGTAAAATTCCCTTTAGGTTCGATATTTATCTGTTTGTTACTTCTACTTCCAATTAAAGTAGCGTCACCTATTCCTACATATTTTGAGTCACAGTCGGTATGACTTGGGCATGTCAATTTGCCAGATTTCAAAATAAAATCTAAATTGTCTTTGTGAGAAATTCTGTACAGAAAAATTCTATCGGGTTTCGCCACTTCTGTTTTCTTTTTGGTAACTATTTTGGTACTCCTTATTTTTAGGCAAAAATAGACATTTTGCAGCAAAAAACTTCAGGTTCCAAAATAATTACCTTTTTTTATTTCCACCAACTCATGCAGCCCCATTCCCCACAAACCACAAGGAGCTCGACCTAACAAAGCCATAACCAATTGATTATCAACAATATAACCGTTCACAAACACTGACAAACGCCTATCCAGCGGTAAGTTACAAATTTTCAACAAGTTTCACAATTTTTTTGTTTTTTTGCATCAGATGCTTTCCACTTATATTATGCGCTTATTGATGCCACTCCGCGACAAAAGCCAGTCAATATTTTAGTCTATGGTCACCCGAACCCCTTCAGAATGGCTAGAAAACTCGGGTGCATACATACATTGAATGGTGGTCACTCCATTGGAAAAATTACCTTTGAGTTGTGCAGTTAAAGGGTATTCAAAAACATAAACTCCAGGACGTAAGTAGCTAAAGAAAAAATCTGTAGCCAAATCCCTAGTACTTTCATAATACCCCAGACCGTCTTGCCATTTATATTGACTCAACACATTGGTTGGCTCCAATCCAGCGGCACGCATATCTTTCATATGCACATATTCCATGGCCCTATCAACCCGCAATTCAATTCGCATTTTTAATTTATCGCCCACATGAATAGGCTCGCGTTCTCCAATTTTTTCAAGTACGACACCCCTATCGGTCTGCTTTTCTCGAAAGAGTTCCTTCTTCAACTTTAAAGGTGTGTCTTTAAATATTTTCACTTTATCCAAGTCTTCAAAATACTGCCAATAAACGGCACCCCAAGCAATTGCGGCATTTGGATTCTCTACGGTAATGTGACTCATATCTGATGTCGAAGGCATTGATTCCTTATCCCAAGACTGCTTAAAGTAACCAGTTCCTGCTTGTGTTTTTTCAGGCTTTACTTCAGTATTTCCCAGCTTGATGCTAATCGGCTGGTCTTCCAGCAACCAGTTCTCACCACTCATCAATAGTGCATAAACCGCTGATGCCGTTGCCTTTGTAGTCTTCCAATGTGTCGTCTGTTTATTCTTCAACAACCAAATTTTGAGTTGATAGACTGATTCGACATCGTTCATTATTTCATCAAAAGCTTCGATCATCAAGGCGTTGGTTTCGACTGGCAATTGATACCAGAAGTAGCCATAATTTTGCTTCCAATACATACCGAGTTCGTCATTGGTTATAGAACGCTCTTTGAGAGAATTCATAATATTACGCGCAGTCTCCTTTTCGTTATTTCGCTGCAAAGCGAGCGCAATCAATCCTTCTTGGTACAAACCTTTTCCTAAATAATATTTTTTGGCTTGTCCCAAATAATAATGATAAGGCTTGCGCAAATGATTAGGCAAGTCTTCATTTAAGAAAAAAGAACGTGCATACAAATAATGAATCACCATATCACCCAAGTGATCATCTTCCCATTTTGTTAATCCTCTTTTGACTCTATCTTCCAACTCTTGATAATGCTTCAACAACTCATTATCAATATACTTCACCGCCTTACGAGAAATCTTCCAAGCCGCTGGGTGATCCTTTTTATTCATTGCATTCAGCTTACGCAAATGTCCAAAACCTTCGACAATATATTGAGTGATATACCAAGACTCCTGCCCGCCAGGAAACCATGCAAATCCACCATTACTTGACTGCCTTTCGGCCAAAGTTCTAATTGCTCGATCCTGCTCTCCGGCCATCCTATCCAAATCAAACAAAAGCCCAATATTTTTCTTTTGTTCTTCTTCATCCAAAGCGTTCATCACCCATGGAGTTTCTTCAAGAACCGCCGATTTTAATTCTTGATTTTTACTCAAGTTACTAGCTAAAGCATCGGTGTCTGTCGTACGCCATTTTTCAAAAACCTTTTTGATTTTGGGATGAGAATTAGCAATAGATGTCGCCAACGTATTGGCATATAACCGACTAAATACTTGCTCACTACACTCATGCGGATACTCCATGATATACGGGAGTGCCTGCACGGCATACCAAGCAGGATTAGCGGTAAATTCTAATGTAAAGCTATGATTTTCAAGGCTTTGCGACTGATCAGCCTTTTCCATAGCTTCAAAAACAAAGGTCTTTTTTTGCTTCGCTTTTACTGGAAGGGGCATCGTCTCTGTTACCAACATCCGATTAATCATTACAGGCAAGTAGCTAGATTCTCCATCAGAGTATACATTAGCAGCAGCAATCAAGGTCCATTTTATTAAAGGTATTTCTCCAGCAGAAGGCACTTTAAACCTAAAGCTTACAGCTGTAGATCGACCTTTGGGCACATCAATCACTTTGTTAAATTGCGGATTATCTAACCACTTATAAACAGGCATCGTATGCAATTCATCCAATAGCTGCAATTCTACATTTGGGCGCAAGTCCTTTTCCGAAAGGTTGACCACTTTTGCAGAAAATTCAATCTCATCAAACTCTCTCAAAAAACGCGGTGGATTAGGTATCACCATCAGCTCTTTTTGGGTGATGACTTCCTTTTCAGAAAAAACAAAACGCAGTTCTTTATCATGAGCAAAAGTCATCAACTTCCACTTCGTCAGTGCTTCATTCATCGTAAATTCAATAATTACATTTCCGTCCGCATCCGTTTTCAATTCAGGTTTAAAAAAGACCGTTTCTTTTAAATTTGTTCTAGGGACAATCGGTGTTTTATCGCCTTCGTCTTTCTCTTCCATAGAAGGCGGGGCAGGTGGCTTCATTGTTTTTGGCGGCTCCCTGCCATCGGCCTCATCTGCCACTACAGCTTCTTCTTTCTCCATCATGGGCATTGGAGCTTTTGCATCCTCCATCGTTTTCTTCCGGTATCCCATCATAGAACGGCTCAGATGCCAGCGTCCGTACGCCTGCAACTGCTCGATTCGGTCATAAGATTTTTCATGTGTAAACGCGAAGTAGGTATCATAATAAGTACTCGCATCAACACGAGAATCAAAGTCCCCCACGCTACTCCAGCCAGCTCGATAATATCGAGTAGGATAAAAATTTGTCGCCCAATAATTACTAGTAAAAACATCTAACGACGCATCATATAACGTGGCTACTACTTCGGCAGCAGCCGCATCCGCCTTAGGGCCTGCAATTTTAATTTTCCATTTTTCTTTTTGGCCTGGATATAATTTTTCACGGAAAGATTCATAAGTAATTTTTAAATCTTTATTAGACCAAGGTACCGCCACCCCTATTGAAGCTTCATAAAAGCGATTGCTATGAACTGCCAAAATCGTCACCATAAACCCGCCCCGATCCTGTTCGGTAACAGGAAAATCAAGTGTTTTCGTTTCGTGCTTAATGGTCTCCTGATTTTCTACACCTGTTTTACGGTAGCGATAAGTATTCACTAAATAATTGACTTTTGCTCTAGAAGCTAGACTAATTTTGGCTAATTCGCCTGGCTGAATATTGGTCTTAATCGACTGCAAATCAAACAGCTTATTCAAAACATATCCTCCACCATCACCTTGCAGTTCAATAAATTTCACTACTTCTACCAGCTCTCCATTTTTATCTTTTGCAGTCAAAGTCACCTTATAAACTCCCTGCCCAACCCCTGAGTTAACTAAAACAGAATCAGACACTTGCGTGTCAAATTCTTGATTAAAGACCACTGCCCCCACAGGCCAATGCGCTCTATCATCTTCATCCCCATAAGCAAAGTGCGGAAAGTATTTATGAAATTGCTCCTTGGACAACAGTTGATATTCTGGCTTCTTCCAATAGCGTTTCAGATAGTAGGTTGAAGGTATTTTTAGCCGTTCCAATTTAATACTTCCTTTCGCTTGCGCAAATTGTCCATTGAGATTTACGGAAGAAATTTTGATCTTTTTAAAGCCAACAGCCTTCATCTTTTCCTTTAGGTTCATATCAACCAATAGAGCCACATAGCCGACAGTCACGGAAGAAGAAGCCTCATGTACTTCACCCGTAATATCCGTGACAACTGCCTCAATCGAATAAGTAAAAGTCGGCTTGGTACTCTTGTCCACAGTACGATCAGGCAAGGCTTCAAACTGTACTTCAAAAGAGCCGTCAGGCTTCGTGGTCGTCTCCCCCATCGCTACTTGAGTGGGTGCCGCTGGCGAATACCAGTACGACCAATAGGATCTCCAATAAGGATAATTCACCTGCCGATTTACCACAAACCTGACCTTCGCACCATCCAAAGCAGCGGCGGAATAATTTTTAGCTTCCCCTTTTACAGTCACCAAGTCGCCTACAGAATAGGCTTTTTCGGGTGGAGACATCTTGACTTCAAATTTTGGTCGCTTATAATCTTCAACTCTAAAGCCGTGACTTCCGTTAGCATCAGAAGTAATACTAAAACGTCCGTTCAGGCCGTTAGCCGGCAACTTGAATTGACCATTGACGGTGCCATAATCATTGGTTACTAAATTAAAGGTCTTATACTTTTGACCATTGGCATCATATACCGTCAAAGTCACCGCTTTATTCTTTTGGATGTGTGGGATCCGATCAGGATCATTCTCCAAAACTAAAGCTTTATAATAAACGGTTTGTCCTGATCGATAGATCGCGCGATCCAAGAAAAAATGAGTATCCATATACGAATTACTCGGATCCGAATAATACTCACCCTGGTAATATCTATTTTGTAATACTAACAAGTCATAGCCCTTGGAGACCGCAACATAGTAGTTGTTGTTTGACTTTTCCCGAAAGGGCTTAATCTTAGCAATACCCTTAACATCTGTTACTGAAACAGCTGGATCCTTATAAAGAATTTCATTATAATTTTTCGATTTAAACGACATCAATTTTGCTCCCACAACGACTTCTCCGTGCTTTCGGTTAAGTACTCTAAAATAATCTCCTTCTTCTTTTTGCTCCTTTTGTCTAAATACAGCTAGATTAGACACCTGAAAAGGAATAAAAGTCCCCACATGGTCTTCATTATCAATGACTTCTAAACCATATTGCCCGAAAGGCAAAGCAGGCATCATCAGCTCTGTACTGTGTTCATTATAGTCGTTTTCTGACTTTAGTTTATACTCTTTCTGGACTACTACTTTTTGGTTGTCCATCGGATTTTTTTGGTTATAATTTAAAAACAAATAGAACAT
>CAMZKG010000325.1 GCA_947311105.1 uncultured Saprospiraceae bacterium | reverse complement strand
TGGGCTAAGAAAGGTTTGTGATGTAAATACGTAGGCGTAGCGGGTCACGGAGGAAACTTCTGACGCCGAGTAAGGTGAAATTTGAAGACTTTTAGAGAGAATTTATATCTCATCAAGCACCTTCAAATTTTGCCTTAATCAAGGAAGAAGTAGGAAGCGTGGCAGGCTACGTCGGAGTATTGTTTTTTACCGAACCATTGAATAAACACAGCTTTTTAAAAGAAGCATGGCGGGACATCAAGCTCTCGGATTGGGGCAATGATGGTCGTTGCTTCGTCCTTAAGTTCTGAGAAATACCCGCCATGCTTTTAGAATCAACTTATTTTAAAAGCCAAATCGTACACCAAAATTAAGCCCTAAGCTACCAAATGGCATTTTAAATTTCACTTCTTTATCGGGTTGAGAATCAGGCGGTGGGGATGCGTAGTTGTAGGTATAACTATCAACAAATTCAATTTCTTTTTCGCTAGTGGTTAGATTTGGCAACTCATCGGTTCCGTTGAATGTGGCTTCTATTACTTCCGCTTTTTTGGGAGAGTATAACAAGCTCATCATATTAAGCTCACCAAAAAACGACATATTATCACTGAGTTTGAATACAGATCCAATACTGGAGCTTACACCGAACGCCAATCCTTTATTAAATTTATATTTCCAATATTCTATATCTCCATTATTATTGTCTTCATACTTATAATTTACAGAGCCCGAGCCAATTACCAATCCGAATTTAGCATACGGTTCGGCACCTTCTAACCCAGAAGAGATAATTATAGAAGGAGTTATTCTTAACATTTTTGCTGATAACGTATAATCTGTTTTGCCATTAGTATCGGTATCTTGCCCCGTTGATTTACCACCAATTAGATAGGACACTCCTAATTCTGCTCCAATGGTCTTATTAAACATATACCCAAAGGCGCCGCCCAAATTTATGCCTTTACCTAATGAATAGTTGGCTTTGTTGTACGTTACTGAATTATTGCCCCTTACCGTATTACTAAAATCAAGTAACCCGTCATTTTGGGTATTTAGACCTAAGCCATAGCCTCCATGAATGGTAACATACGCTCCTTGTGCATATACGTTATTGGACAATAGTCCCATTATTAAGACAATCAGTGTGGTGCTTAAATGTTTTGTTTTCATTTTATTAAATTTTAAGTTATACCTACTCGTTAGGCTTTTCGGCATACGCCCCGTTTTTTTTTTGAGTGGTTTTTGGTATCCACTTTATGAACAAATCTCGGAAAGCATCAAGGTGATTTATACCAAATAACCCAAGAGCTTAGTTTTTACGAGCTATATATTTTGGGGTAATCAAAATATCGCATACAGCTTTTAGTTCGATATTTTTATACTAAACTATTTAATATTTTTTTGGTCTATGGCTTAGAAAAAAGTAAAATCAATTAACTTCCCAAAAAATAGGAATACAAGAAAGTATAAATGCTAAGTTATAATTTTTTGATCAAAATTGCAAATTTAGGGAGCCTAAAAAAATCAGAAGTTCCAAAATATTGTATTTTGCGAAAGCGAAATTTTAGTTTTTATGTAAGATTTGGAAATAGGGTGGTATAGGCGCAAAACAGTATCTAATCACTATCTAAAAGAACTATTTCATCAATATTAAGCCTACGAAACCACGTAAGCTGCCTTTTGGCGTATCGTCTGGTGTTTTGTTGTATTAATTCAATTGCACGCTCTAGGGAGATATGACCATCAAAGTGCTCAAAAAGTTCTTTGTAACCGACTGTTTGGGTGGAATTGTAGTCTCGCAAGGGATACCATTTTTTTGCTTCCGCCAAAAGTCCCGCATCTAGCATCAAAAGCACTCGTCGGTTGATTCTATTGTATAATATATCGCGGTCTCTTTCGAGGAGGATGGTTTCCGTTTCAAAAAATCGATCTTTGGGTTTGTTTTTCCGAAAGGAAGAAAAGGATTGCCCCGAACTTCTGATGAATTCAAGTGCCCGAATGATGCGCCGATGATTTTGTTTGTCCACTATTTTGGCGTAAGCGGGATCAGCTGCTTCAAGCTCCTTAAAAAGAATAGGGAGCCCAGATTGTGCATAAATTTCGTTCAATTCTTGTCGAATACTAGGGGCTATGGGTGGAAATTCATCCAGTCCTTTGATGACAGCATCAATATAAAGCCCTGTTCCGCCTGTCAAAATGATGGTGTCGTGCTCTAAGAATAGTTTTTCAAGGAGTAGAATAGCTTCTCGCTCAAATTGCCCCGCACTATAATGACTTTTGGGGTCAACGTGCCCAATCAGATAATGGGGCACGCCTTGGCGCTCGTCCATAGTGGGCTGTGCCGTGGCAATGGGCATACCTGAATAGATTTGGCGACTATCTGCAGATAGGATAACCGTATTGAGTTTTTTTGCCAGGGATATGGCATAACTCGTTTTGCCAACAGCTGTTGGACCTGCGATGACGATTAATTTTGGTTTTTTCTTGGACAAGTTAAATGTTGATTTAAAGTAACTATTAGGTAGCAGTTATAAAAAGGCCAAACCCGTTAAACCGTTAAACCGCAACACCGTTAAACCGTTAAAACCCGTTTTAGGTCAATTTTTAAGTTGTTCTTCTTTCGCTTTAATTTGTTGTTCGAGCGCATCCAGCCTAGCTTGAGCGGCTTTTTCTTTTTCGTAAAGGAGTTTGATTGCATCGGCGGTTTCTGATTTGACGACATTGATTTGTTCTTTAGCATTTTCTTTAGCTTTATAGACTTCGTCAGTAGCTTCTTTTTGAGCGGTGAGAATTTCGTTTAAAGAAGTTTTGCGAGCATCAGCTGCTTCTTGATTATATTTTTGAATTTTGGCTGCTGCAGCAGCTTGAGCGGTTTCAATTTCAATATTTTTTTGTTCGTTAACTTTTTCTATTTCGAGAAGAGCGGCTTTTTTTTCTGCAAGCAGTTGTTCATTCAGTTTTTGGGTCTCTGCCTGCGCCTGTGCTTTAAGTTGTTTGATTGCTTTTTGAGTTTGTTGATTGATGATGTCAAGTTCATTCATTGCATTTTCTTGAGCTTCGACGATAGATTCAGACGCTTTAAGTTTTTCTTCTTGAGTTTTAGCATTGAGTTGTTCCTGCAAAGTCTGAAAATCTAATTTTAATTCTTTTTTTCTTTTGGAGTTTTGTTTTTCGAGAAGCTGGATTTCTTTCGCGGATTTTTCACGCGCTGAAGCGACATCTTGAGCCGTTAATTGTTTTGCTGTTGCTAATTCCTTTTTCAATTTAGCAATTTCAGCGTGTACTTTTTTTTGTTCTTCAGCGACCATTTCTGCGGATTTTCGACGCGCAAGGGCGACATCTTCTGCAAGTTTTTGTTCAGTTGCCGCATCTTCTTCTTTGATTTTTGCGATTTTAGCAGCGGTTTGTTGTTCTATCTCAGCGATTAGTTCACTGGCTTTTTTCTTACTATCGATGACGTCTTGAGCCGTAAGCGTTTTTTCATTTTTCTTTTTTTCTTTGATGGTAGCGATTTCTTTGGCGGATTGTTCTTTGATCTGTTTAACTTTAGCCAAAGCTTTTTCTTTAGCTTGTTTTACTTCTTTAGCGTATTTTGCTTTGGCGTCAGTGATGGCAGAGTTATAACTTGAGACTGTTTCTTTTTCTTGATTTTGAGCCAAAGAGATGGCTTTTTCTGCATTCTTTTTGGCTTCTAGGACCATTTTTGCAGAAGCAGCTTTAACGGAGTCAAGTTTTACCTGAGCGAGCTTGATTGCTTTGATGGTTTCATCGTTTATTTCTTTTATTTTGGCTTTAGCTTTTTGCTTGGAGTCTAGTACCGACTGGGTTAAGCTCTGCCGTTCTTTATCACTTTTGTCTTTAGAATTTTTGATTTGTTGAGCGAGTTCAGCTTTGATTTTTTCGAGTGAGCGCTTAGCTTCGGTCTTTGAAACTACGACTTCATCCGCAATTTTTTGTTTTTCGGCTTCTGCTTTAGCTCTTTCATTAGCGACGCTTTGGTGGATTTTATTTATTTCTTGCGAAGCTTGGTTTCGAGCTTCGGCGACCTTGTTGGCGGATAATTTACGTTCTTGAGCTGCTTTTTCGTTAAGGTTGGCAATTTCGTCAGCATTTTTTCTAGAGACTGCAGCTTTTTCTTCTGCCGCTTTACGTTTAGCTTCCGCGACTTCGATGGCGATTTTTTGTTTTTGGATGGCTGCTTTTTCTCTGATTTTGGATATTTTATTGGCTTCGGCTTCTTCGATGGCTAGAATGGCTTCTGATGCGCTATTTTTAGCGGAGACCACTTGTGAAGCGGTCGCTTGCTTTTCGTTTTTTGCTTTTTGTCTAGCTGTTTGGATGTTGGCAGCTGTTTCTTCACGGATTTTGTCTAATTCTAGTTTTGCTGTAGCCTTGGCGGAAGCTACTTCGTCGGCATATTGTGTTTTTTCGGTTTTCAGGCTTTTATTAATTTTAGCGATTTCGTCCGTTGCTTTTTTTCTAATTTCAGTAACTTCTTTAGCTGTTTCGAGCTTGATTTTATTGATTTCTTCGGCCGCTTTTTGTCTAGCTTCGATGACATCAGCCGTTATTTTATCAGTTTCGGTTTTAGCGTTGCTTCTGGCATCAGCGACCATTTTGGCGATTTCTTCTTTAGTTTTTTTGATTTGGATATCTGCTTTTTTTCTAGCTTCAAGGACTTCGTTAGCGATTTTTTGTTTTTTCTTGTTGGCTTTTTGAATTTCATTGGCGACTTCGTCTTGGAGCTCTTCTTTGCGTTTAGTTGCTTTTAACTCTTCGTCTTGAATTTCCTTTTGAAGTCTTGCTTTCGTTGATGTAAGGTTAGCGTGTAAATTTTTTATTTCTTTCGAGTTGGAGGTATTATTTGATTTTGAAGAAGTTGACATGGGCGAAGCGCTAGGTTTGGTGCTTTTGGATGGTACGACAGCGACGGACGTTTGCGCTTTTGAGATGTCAATATTTTGGAGTACACAGGTCATTAAATCTCTAAATTCTTTTTGCTTAGCCCCTTTGACGGTATATTTTACGATTCGGTTTTTTTCAGTATTCTTAAGGTAAAGTGCTGTAATATTTTTTTGTGCAAACCACTTTAAAGTCTCTAAATCAATCTGAAGAAAATTTTGAGTAACAGCAGAGCTTTTCTTAAGTTTTTTGGATGGTTTGAAGAAGACAAAGGACTTGCGGATCATGTTGGCATCCATAAATATGACTTCATCATTAGTTTTTAGGCTTTGTCCACCGATAGAGCGCACTTCAATCATTATTCCTTTTTCGTTGGTTTGCGCACCAAATTGATAGGTATAGTCACTGCGTACGACCATCGTCATCGGCTTAGTGATGAGTTGATGGATACCGCTTACCGTACGATTGACCACAAAGTTGCTTCCGCAATTTTGGGAGAATAGTGGGGATAATGATAAGACAAAAACTGCCAGGAAGATTGATAAAAGTCGAGAATATCTCATGTGTTTATGTTTGTATGGTAGCCTAAATTTACGAGAAAAAAATGAATTCAACAATTAAATTGACTCCTATTTGTTTTCTTATTGTGCATTGGTGCAAGAAATTAGGCTTTCGCTCTGTTTTCGCGGCAAAGGTAACATAATATTAACGATTGTTTTTATGCGTTTGTTTGTTTTTTTCGGGATGATTATGAGTCGAACGGTCGTTCGGGTGTCTAGCAATCGGGTTGCTGGAACTATTTTCTTAGCCACCTGACGGGATTCTGTGCTTTTTTGCCTTTCCACAGCTCAAAATGTAATTTAGAGAAACTATTGGTTTCATCAGGGCCAGCGATGCCGATGGGTTGCAGAGTGCCGACTGTTTCACCTGCTTGGATTAAAACTTGGTCGAGATTAGCATAAACCGTGTAGTAGTCGCCATGCTTAAGTAGAATGGTCAACCCCCGGCCTGTAATGCCTTCGACTGCTAGTACTTCGCCCTTAAAAACGGATTTGACGGTTGCATCGCTATTGATTCGGATGTCAATGCCGTTATTGGCAATCATGACTTTGGGTGCGGTAGGATGGGGGTGCCGCCCAAAAAAACCTGTGATATAGCCATCTGCAGGCCAGCTAAGTTTACCACGCGCCCGCCTAAATTCGTTGATGGTTGCTGTTTTGATTTTTTTCTTTGTAGGGGATTCAATTTTATTTTTTCTCTTCTGTTTTTCTGATTTTTGTTTTTGTTCTGCGTGAGCAATCATAGACGAGATTTGCCGGTTGAGCTGTTTTTTTTCTTTTTCTCTTTGCGAAAGCTTACGTTTTAAGGATTTAGCGTCTTTTTTTAGGGCTTTTACGAGCGTGTTTTTGATATTTTTTTCTTGTTCGAGAAGTCTGCTTTGAGTTTGGACCGAAGCCAAAAGGAGTTGCATTTGGTCACGTTCAGCGGACAATTTGCCGACTTTTTCTTGAAGCATTCTGGATGTAGAAGCGACTAATTCTACTTGTTGGCTACGATACCGATTGTATTGCCGCAGGTAAAGCCATCGTTTTAAGGCTTGATTAAAACTGTCCGCCGAGAAGAGAAAAAGTAGCGGTGATTTATTGTATTTGTAGCGTAAAGTATTTTGTAGAATTTTAGCGTATTCTGTTTTAAGACTGGACAAGTCATTGGCTAGGATATCAACAATTTCTTGATTTTTGACGATTCGATTGTTCAAAGAATCTACTTCTAAGGTCAAAGCATCAATGAGTGCTCTACGAGATTTTATTTGGACATTTAGCGCAAGCAGTCGGTTGAGTGCTTGTTTTTTCTCTTTTTTAGTTTTTTGAAGCATCCCTGAAGTGGCACGAATTTCTTTCCGCAAGGCAGCACTCCGTTCATTGAGAGATTGCACGCCTTGAGCTTGCGCAAAAAAAGCACAAAACAGAAAAAAAGCCAAAAGGATTGTTTTACTCCACATGGGAATAATGGGAAGGGATAGAGAAGTGAATATCTCTAGGCTGGTTCCAGACCAATTTTTTTGTGGTGATTTTGATATCAATTTGCCCTGCTTGTTGTGTATGCAGCTCTAAGTTACGTAAAAAAGAGAAAAGAGTGCCATTTTCGGCTTTTTTATAGTTATCAAGCTTTTGGATGATGCGTTGTTTGTAGATATTATCCTTCAGATATTGCTTGGTAAGGCGTTCATTAATGGGGTCAATCCAAAAAGCATTGAGCCAATATTGGTCGTAAGCGGTGTATTTATATTTTTTATCTTCGATTTGGCTGGCTGCATTTTGTCTAGTGATAAACATCGGGTTGCCCAAAATCATGTCTTGAATGATGGAGAATTTTGGTGGTACCCCAAATCTATTGGCGATCTCTTCAAGAGAGCCCCCCATCCAATTTTTCTGCAAAGGATTGAGTATGATGACGGAGTCAGGGGTAATCTTAATTTTGCCGACGACCATGCCAATTTTTTTGACTGACATCACAAATATACTGTCTTTGCGAAGGATGGACGAATAAGTCAAGCCGATACTAATTCGGTTGTCCTTAAAGTGTACTTGCCCTTTAGAATATAACCAATCAGGGTGAATAGCCGCATCTTCCAGCTTGTCCAAAAGTTTGGTTTTCTTCAGCGGTTTGAGCTGGTCAAGATTAACCACTTTTTTGTGGCCTTTGCAGGCAAAAAAGCTCATGAGCAGGATAAGCAGAAAAGCAGGGAAGATTTTTTGCACGAAGTAATTTTTTAGGAAAAAAGAATTAGATTAAAAAGACACCAAAAGGATACAACTGAATCCATTTTCCGTCGTATAGAATTGGTTTTTTTGCTTGGACTTCTTTTGCTACGTGCTTGATATATGGGTCTCTTTGGTCGTCAAGCTTTTGTGCTTTGCTTAGGTATTTGTCGGCATTTCTCAGGTCATTGTTAGCTAGGTATATTTCCGCAAGGCGACCAAAAATAAATCGTTTTTGATGATGGTTTCTGCCCGATATAAAGGATGCCTGCTTATAGTCTGCAATTGCTTCTTTTGGCTTGTTGCTTCTGAATTTTGCTTCGGCACTGTAAAGCATGATTCTGGACTTGTTGGGGAAGTAATCAAGGGCAGTATTGGCGGTTTTGATGACTTCGGCATATTGTTTTTGCAAGAATAACAAATCCAGTGTTTGTTGCCAAAGGGAATAGACGGATTTCTCCTTTTTTAGGGCTTTTTGGAAGGCCGCCAGAGCTAGGTCGTACTTTCCGATGGCATTATACATATCGCCAGCCACACTAGCGGCTTTGGGATTGTTTGGATGCTGTTTTTGCAGGGTTTCAACCAATTGAGTCCATTGATTTTTTTGTGTTTGAGAAGCATTGGGAGAAGCCTTTGTGATGATGGGCACAATCTCGGTGATTTTTATATCAATGGACGTATTGGGGGCAGCCATCAATGCCAAAAGTTCATCTATGTCGCTGCTATTGACTTTGATATTTCTCTTTTGTAAGCCGACCAAAGCGATGGCATTGAAAGGATCGTAGTCTAAAATTTTGCGATATTGCTTTTCCGCTTCATTGGGTTTTCCGATGGATTGGTAGATATCGGCTAATTGCGCACGTATTTTGGTACTTTTTGGAAAATGTTTGAGTATTTTTTGAAGTTCATTAATGGCGGATTTTGAGTCACCTTTTGCGAGATAGATTACGTGTTTTCTTTGGCAAAACTCAATGTCACAACCCACTATTTTTTCACCTTGATTGAGAATGTCGATGGCTTTGTCAGGCA
Organism: uncultured Saprospiraceae bacterium; assembly: GCA_947311105.1. Lineage (GTDB taxonomy): Bacteria > Bacteroidota > Bacteroidia > Chitinophagales > Saprospiraceae > HyVt-613. The sequence continues at coordinate 4,837 of CAMZKG010000325.1, read as the reverse complement.
TTTGCGCAAGCAGATAATAAAAAGCCGCTTTTTTGTAAGCAAAGTCTGATTTGGGTTCGACTTTTATTAGTTGGAGCATGACATCAGCTGCTTTGTCTGCTTGCCCATTTTTTTCATACATGGAAGCTTGAGTGACAATAAACCATTTGTTAGTAGGGTCTAAATCAATCGCTTTCTGTATGGCTAGCATACTTTTTTGGTGCTCATTTTGGGCGTCATACGCACGCCCCAAGAGAAAATGTGCAATCGCCACATCATGATGTTCTAGCAAAAAAGCCTTAAACTTGTCGATGGATTCCGTGTACTTGCCCCTTAAAAAAAGAGCATCTGCTTCCATAAAAGCGGCTTCCGCCAAAATATCTGCTTCGGAATAGCGCCGATTGGATTTTTGGGCGAAAGCGGAAGAAGCGACGAGCAAAGTTGCTGCCACAAATAGTATCTGATAGTATGTTTGGTAGTTATTCTTCATATTTGGTGTAGTCGCCTAAGCTTACATTTTTAAAATCTCCATTGTAGGATGCGTTGGTGCTAATCATAGAATCCTTTAACAATGCTTCACGTACTGTTGTTTTGTCACCTATAACACTGTTCTTTACAACGGAATTAAAGATGCTCACATTGTCTCCCAAGGTGACATAAGGGCCAACGATGGTGTTTTTTAACTTAACATTATGACCTATTTGGCAAGGTTGTATGACGATGCTATCGACTAATTTTGCATCACTAGGTACAGCCAAGTCTTTTTCCATCCATTCAAGGGCGCGCTTGTTGGCAGCGATAAAAGCGGGTTTGTTGCCGCAATCCAACCATTCTTTGACTTCTCCAGGAATAAATTTAGTTCCTTTCTTTTTTAGATTTTCTAGGGCATTGGTGAGTTGATATTCACCTTTGTCTTTGATGTCGTTATCCAATAAGAATTTGATTTCTTTGCGAAGTGCATCACCATCTTTGACATAATAAATCCCTGCAATGGCCAAATCAGACACAAATTCTGTAGGTTTTTCGACAAAATCCGTGATGAATCCGTCTTTGTCTAGTTTTAAGACACCGTAAGCAGACGGGTCAGGTACTTTTTGAGCCCAAATAATTCCTTCTACTTTTTTGTCAAATGTAAAATCAGCACGAAATAGCATGTCTGCAAAGGCGATCATTACTGGACCATTTAAGGATGGTTCGGCGCAATAGATAGCGTGTGCGGTGCCTAAAGGCTCTGTTTGGTGGTAGATTTTGCCTACTGCTCCCACGCCTTTGGCGACTTCTAGTAGAGATTCTTCTACTTCTTTGCCAAAATCACCGATAACAAAGGCGATTTCGTCAATTTGACCGTCATAGTCATTGGCAAAGTCTTCTATTAGCTTTTGTACAATGGGCTTGCCTGCAATGGGAACAAGTGGTTTTGGAGTGATGAGCGTATGGGGGCGAAGTCTTGATCCGCGACCAGCCATTGGAATGATTAATTTCATTTTATTTGTCTGATTGTTATTTGTAAAAGTTAAGGTAAATAGGTGTTTACCCTTTTTCTGTGCAAATTTAGGTAAAATGTTGGATATATGCAGGAGCGTGATGTCGAGCCGTATGCCGTTCGTCTATCAAGCAACCGTGTTATTGGATACTAAATCCTGCGGAGAACCAACGGGATGGCATTTGTACAAGATTGGTTTGGGTATATTTTGTATTGAGCAGATTGCTTGCTTGCGCAAAAATGGAAAAATTAGTAAAAGACCAAGAGATTTTAGTATCCATCAGATCATAGTCAGGTAGGGTGACCCGATCCAAATATCTATAGGCTAAATTTAAATTTCCTTTTTTTGCAAATTTTAAGTTGATGTTCGTATTTAGCTGATGTTTCAGGTTGTTTAGGGCATATCGAGACAGGACGTTTTCGGTAGTATTTAATTTGGATTGGATGAAGGTGTAATTTGCCGAAAGGCTGAAGGGCAAGTTTTTGGGATGGAAATTGATTTCGGTTTCGAGACCATTGGCGATGACTTGGTTGAAGTTATTGGGTTGCCATTTGGCGGTGTCAATGGACTTTGTCCAGTCGATTACATTGTTACCATTACGGCGGAAAAAAGCAAGGCTTGTGGTCCAGTTATCAAGGTTGTATTTTGTACCGACTTCTATAGTTAAGGCGGATTCAGGTTCTAGGTTTGGGTTTCCAATATTGGCTTTACTTTCGTAAAATAAGTCTGTGTAGGAAGGTGTGCGCCAGGTATATCCAATATTGGAATAGAGCTTCCATTTGTTATTCACTTTCCAGCCAATATCTAAGCCCGGAAAAAATTTAGCGCCAAAATCACTGTAGTAGTGAAGGTTTAGTCCAGGTATTATATCTAGTTGATTATCAAATAGTTGTATTCTCTCTTCTAAGAAGAGACCTAGAGCAGTTCTTTGGTGTGAGCCTAGGTTATTGCTTTGGATTAAGAAGCGATTTGCCGAAAGGCCTATACCTGTGGTAAATTGATTTTTCTTGTAACGGGTATTTACTTCCAAGCCGTAATTATTGCTAATGTGCATATTACGATAGACTTCTGGTTTGAGTCTAATGAAAAGATACATATCTTGGTTTCTTCGCCAATAGATGCGCGGGGAGACGTACCAATTGCGGATTTTAGTGGACATTTGTAAGGCTACGATGCTTGTTTGGATTTCTTCATATTGGTCTTTGAATTTGGGGCTTGCGTAAAAGCCATTAGCTCCAAATTTTCGGCTTGTCATGCCCCCCAAAAGCTTCCAGTTGGTATCTTGAATTTTCCAATCCTGTCGGATAAATCCATTTGACATTTGATAGTCCGTGTTGTATTTGTATCCATTGGATTCTGTGGTGCTCAAGGAGATTGAAGTGCCGGACTTTGGTGAAGTGGCATTAATTTGACCTTTCCAGAGCCCAAAATCTCCTACTTCAAATGTAGCTGATAAGTTTTCTTTTTTTGTGGGTTGCGTGACAATATTGATGGCTCCTGCAAAGGCATTAGGACCATATATTCTTGCCGCCGGGCCTTTGATTATTTCGATCCGTTGAATGGCTTCTTTGTTGATGGGTAGGTTTAGGCTGTGATGTCCTGTTTGTGGGTCGATCATCGGGATGCCATCAATGAGAATTAGGACTTGCTCAAAACTACTGCCCCGAATGCTGATGTCGGCTTGGATGCCGTGTACGCCCCTTTGTCGTGCGTCTATGCCTGCAAAATGCTGGATTAATTCTACGGTGCTGTGTGCAGGATAGGCTTTTAATTGCTCATTTTTGATGACTATGATGGTATGGACATTTTCCCGAAAGGGTATAGAAAGTCTGTTGTCGGCGACGTTGATTTCGGTTAATTGGTTGATTGTTAGGCTGTCTTGAGCCCATATCGCTTGCGCAAGAAAACATCCTATAAAAAGCAGAAGAAGTCTCATTTTGTCGATTTTGGGGCAAAGATAGCTTTTTTTTTACCCAAAGGTTTACTTTGGGCGAAGCAGGTGTGGCGCTGGTGACGATGGGGGCTGGGGTGACCTGGGGGGGGAGCGCCCAAAGTTTTACTTTGGGTAAAGCTGGGGAACTCCTACGGGGTTTTGGGTGGTCTAACGTTTTACTTTGGGGGGAGCAGGTGTGGCGCTGGTGACGATGGGGGCTGGGGTGACCTGGGGGGTGGCGCCCAAAGTTTTACTTTGGGTAAAGGAGGGGAACCCCTACGGGGTTTTGTGTTGTGGGTTTTGTTTTTTTGGGGAAAGCTTGTACCTTGCGGTTCGTTTTTTTCATTAGGACAAATAAAAGTTATGATTTACGATAATATGTTGGATTTGATTGGGAATACGCCTTTGGTAGCCATCCATGGCGTGACGGATAATCCTAAAGTTAAACTTTTTGCCAAAATAGAAGGTCAAAATCCTGGTGGAAGCGTCAAAGACCGCGCGGCGCTCGGGATGCTTGAAGGAGCCATTAAAAAGGGGGATATAAAGGAGGGAAGCTATGTTGTGGAAGCGACTAGCGGCAATACTGGGATTGCTCTTGCGATGATAGCACAACAGTTTAAGGTGACGATGACTTTGGTGATGCCTGATCATGCTACACAAGAACGGATAGATACGATGCGGGCTTTTGGGGCTGAAGTTGTTTTGACGCCATCCGAAAAGACGATTGAGTACTCTCGGGAGTATGCACAGAAAATGGTAGAAGAGAAGGGGTATTATATGCTCAATCAATTTGGTAATATCGATAATTGGCGTAGCCATTTTAAAAATACAGGGCCCGAGATATGGAAAGCTACTGGTGGGCGAGTAACGCATTTTGTCTCCGCAATGGGTACTACAGGTACTATAATGGGTGTAAGTCGTTATTTGAAAGCGAAGGATAGCGATATTCAAATAATTGGAGTGCAGCCGACGGAAGGTTCTAAAATACCGGGTATTCGTCGTTGGTCTCCTGAATATTTACCTGCTATCTTTGATAAACATCGCGTCGATAGGACATTGGATGTGTCGCGGGATGAAGCCGTCACTTCTATGCTTGAATTAGTCAAAATACATGGAATATTTACGGGGCTTAGTGCTGGTGGTGCATTTGCTTCCGCAAAGAAGGTTGTTGGTGAAATTAGTGAGGGTACCGTTGTGTTTATTTGTCCTGATCGGGGAGATCGGTATTTGAGTAGTGGGCTGTTTGGGTGATCTTTGGTGGGGCTGCGCCCTTTTGGTCTTTGGTGCGCTCCCTACGGTCGCTTTTGGTCTTTGGTGCTGCCGCAGCGTCTTGCATCTAGGACGTGCACCAAACGACAATTCAACGAGCGAAGCGACAATTGAACGGAGCGAAGCGACAAATTGAACGGAGCGAAGCGACAAATTGAACGGAGCGAAGCGA
>CAMZKG010000324.1 GCA_947311105.1 uncultured Saprospiraceae bacterium | reverse complement strand
ACTGCCCGGTCTTTGATCGAAGTTTGGACGGGAAAACTACTATTGACAATGCGTAAGGTCTGAATGTCTAGGTCTGTATCAATAGTATCCAAAATCCGAATATCAATCGCTTCGGCATTACCTGTATTTTGAAACCTAACCGTATAAGTCAATTGCTCACCATGTAGCGTATAATGCTCGTCTCTTTCGCCGGAAGGCATGACCTGTTTGTCATTGGGGTCGAAGGAGCAAAGGACGGTAGGCGTGTAGGTATAGGTGTCTAAAAGACTTGGTGAGCCTGATGAGTCTCGGTAGATTTCTGTAAGGAAATTTAGAGGTGTGCCAGTTGAAGATTGGTCGGGCATGGTGAAAGTAATTTCAATATCTTTTTCGGCGAAAGGATACATTGTCCCATAAGTCCAAATAATTTGGTGGTTGGTATAGTCGATATAATCGGGATTGATAGAAGCAAAATTGAAAGACGCTAAAGAATCATAGGTCAACTTTAACAGCCCCTGATAGGTAAAAGCACCAGAGTTAGCATAGTGCAAGAAAAAATCAACCTTTCTATTGCATCTAGTTGGATTTGACGAAAGAATTGTAAAACCATCATAAATTGGATTTTGGGGATAGACACCAAAATTATGTCCAACATCACTTGAAGGCAAGGGATGGAATTGCTGAATGCTATCTGTGGTAGTAATCCAAGATGAGTTAGTTAAGGATGCATCCAAAAGTTCAGTGGTGTCTGTTGAGTACCAAAAATAATTACCATTATTTTGGCTATAAAGAATAGTATTAGTTGGATTTAGTTGTATGGGCATGCTGCTGATTCCTTGTTCATTAAGGTCTCGTATGCCATTTTGGTTTTGGTCAAAGAAGACCGTGCCAGTTTGTACGCAGAAATTAAAATCGGTATCAATGACAATTTCTAAAATGTTAATCAAACTATCACAACCTGATACGCCTGTTAATGTATCCAAATAATAGGTATTAGGTCCTGAATAGTATTGTCCATTGTAGAAAGCATAGTCTCCTTCGCAATATATCGGATGTGTGACGATGTTTTCGATTGGATTATATAATTTGTGAATAATAATAATACTAATTATGCTATCACAACCATTTGATAATGAGCTAATTGTGTCTATTGGGAATGTGCCGGCTGAAAGGTAAACATGGTTCGTATAGGTTAGACTATCGTCAGGGCAGATGTAAAATTCTTGTAGCGTGTCTTTAATAACTGGAAGAGCGCTTTCAACATCAATATAAACAATCGTGTCGCATACACCTTCTTCTCCAGAAAGGATGTACTGGTAGGAGCCTGGGGCGGTGTATTGGGCGGCTCCATTTAGAAAGCCAATGGAGTATTCATTGGAACAAAGAATACCTGAAACACTACTATCTTGGGCGTAGTAATAATTAATATTTAAAAGTAAATCGTCATTACAACTATTACCGTTTTGAATATAAGTGCCAGGCTGATTATAATGTTGATTGTTAATAGTTAATTCTTGTCCATAGCAGCTAGAATAATTGGTTGTGGGCATATTGTTTACTGTAGTTGTATCTAAGTAAGCATATTTCGATGTGTATAATCCATTATAGCCCAAGATAGAAATAAGATTATTAGATGCCGAGTCGATGTAAAAGGAGTAAAGACCTTTTAATTGGTGCTCATCTGATAGGAGATTTGGAATGGGGTATTTTAGAATTTGATTATTGTCCTTGATCTCGAAGATGCTACCATTGGTTTTATTAGGATTGATGACAAAAAGATGGTCGTTTTGAATACTAAATTGAACTTTGTGGGGACTGTCGAAAAGCACAATTACGGTGTCTGGTGCTGCTTCAATGTCGCTAAAAATGCGTAAGCTGTCGTTATATAAATAGAACTTGTCGTGATGAACCGTAAAATCCCAAATAGTGCCCGCTGTACTATTAAATTGTAGGAAAGTCCAACTACTGCCATTATCATGAGAGATGTGTATTGTTTCGTTGTTTGTTGGATAAATTAGATAGCCGGGATAGTAGTCAAGGCTCATGCCTTGTGTAGTAGTCGCTAGGTAGCCGCCAATATTGGCAATGCTATTTAGTAGGTTGCCATTGATGTCAAATATTTGGGTAGAGTATTGGGAATGTACAAATATTTGTGCTCCTTGTGTTTGTACCTGAATATTATTTGCAAAAGATTTCCATAATTCCCATTGGTAATTATTAAAATTAAAGCGGTCAATCTGCTTATCGTTTTTTCTAATAACATATTGATTATCAACAATAAACAGCCCATCCTTAGCATCAGATAGGGAGTGCATATTGTAGTCAATAGCAAAGGAATCTATGCAAACTTGCCGATAAGCGCTGTTGCCAGCAATGGCATATACTTGTCCTGTTTCATTTTTTACCAATCCTGTGATAAAAGGCATGTGAACGCCTTCGGGCAGAAACATGTCCCAACTTGCACCATGATCTAAGGAGCGGTAAAGGAAATTATTTTTAGTTTTGGCAAGGATGATGGAGTCAAAAATAAAAAAATCTGTAGGTTTATTGTTTCCAATTATTGGAAAGGAATTAAAGGTGATAAAGTCCGAACTTATGTAGTAGTTTGATTCTGTTTTGACAACATGAAATCCATGGTTTTGCTGGTAAGAAATGATTGGTTCATTTAAGTTTAGATTATTGGTTGTCCAGGTGTTTCCCTTGTCCGAGCTTCGATAGGTTGTGCCGTTCTCTAATACTACAAAAATATTATTTGCATCTGCGCTAGCCAATTCGATATTCGTTAATTCAAATGGATTTTTATAGGCTTCTACAATGGCTAGGCTAGTATCATTGACAACAAATGTACTGTCTCCCTTGATGGCAACAAATGTTGTGTCAAAATGCGCAAATATATGTTTGACTTTTGAACGAAATTGATTTAAGTAGTCGTATGGTGCGAATATGTTGGTCGCATCTTTTAGAGCTAAAGAAATACGATGTACGCTATTAGTACTCTTCCATGATAAAGATTCATTTTCATAAACGGTACCGATTCCATAGGAAGTGTTATCTTCATACTTGGAATTTAGATATAAGGAGTAGCCATTGTTTATGATTTTTATATCCGAAACTATGTTTCCTGCGGAAAAACCGCCGTGCTGTACATGTTCATAATGTGTAGAATAATTATTGATAATCGGGGTAGAGCAACCAATATTTGTATATAGTTTATATTGGGTTTTTTGGGTATATCATCCTGTAGTATAGCTTATTATCTTTTCCGTGTAAAACATTGCTAAACTATCCTTATTTAAAAGAAAATATTTGCTTAGTACAGGATTTTTTTCGCAAAAATACCAATGGTCTCCATTGTCTGTACTTGTAAAAATTTGATCCCCCAAATAGCCATGAAGACCTTCCGAGTCTTTAGTGATTCCATCAAATTGCCCTGGTATGTCATCATTAAATTTCCAGGGAATGGAAATCTCATCTTGACCTATTAGGTTTTGCGTAAAAAGCATAATAAAAAGCAGTCCGCATAAAAATGTAATGTTTTTCATTTGTTTTGTTTTTTTAATTACTCAATTACCAATTTTTCCATTCCAATCATATCCCCAATCTCCACTTTTACCACATACACTCCTTTCGGTAAATGGCTAACATCAACTGAGTTGGATTTTTGCGTAAGCACTAACTTGCCTAAGGTGTTGTAAATCAGTATTTTATCTATGTTTTGTTGATTCCTTGCGGAAATGTAAATTTGATGGTCGGCAGGATTTGGGCGAATCGTGATGTCCGTTTTCTCAATATCTTTTAGGGCAACCGGAATCATTGTAACCATTGTATTATTAGTCGTGTTGGTCACAATCGCATCGTTAAAATCGAAAATGATGAAGGCCGTATTATTAATTTCTGTGTAGTCATCTAAGCCTTCCATAGGTTGGATTTCGTAGGTAACAAAACCATGACTTTCGGCTTCATTGTTGGTGCTATCGGGTAGCCAAATATTTCTAAATATAAACTCGACTGCCCGGTCTTTGATCGAAGTTTGGACGGGAAAACTACTATTGACAATGCGTAAGGTCTGAATGTCTAGGTCTGTATCAATAGTATCCAAAATCCGAATATCAATCGCTTCGGCATTACCTGTATTT
>CAMZKG010000323.1 GCA_947311105.1 uncultured Saprospiraceae bacterium | reverse complement strand
AAGACATAACTTGCATTAAATAGAAAAAAGCCAGTGTTTATGGGGTTAGTTGCTTCTTTTTTGCTAAAATAATGACCGAACCATTGATCTACCAAAGTTTGTCTTTTTGAAATAAAAAAAATATTTTTTTCAAAAAATTTGACGTTTTCAAAAAATGCACATATCTTTGCATTCCTTTTAGGACAATGGTCCGTTCGTCTAGGGGTTAGGACGCCAGGTTTTCATCCTGGTAACACGGGTTCGATTCCCGTACGGACTACTTAAGCCAATCATTTCGAGATCTCTCGAATTGGTTGGCTTTTTTTGTGCCCTAACCTTTTAGGGAAGTACGCTTGGCTCCTAACTACTATCATTATTTTGACTACCTTTGTGGTATCACCAATTATACTAATATGTACTATGCCATAGATTTTGTTACTTCCGAAGAGCAAACAGAAGTAATAAATGCGTTGTTTTTAGAAGATTTTGAAGCCGTGGAGTTTACGGATTCGGGGTTTTCTGGATATTTTCCGAAAGGGATGAAGGCAGACGCCTTGTTGCCAAAATTAAAAGATTTGCAGGATGCCTATGATTTTTCTTTTTCCGTAAGGGAGATAAAAGAAGAAAATTGGAATGCGCAATGGGAAGCAGGCTTTCAGCCTGTCGAAATAGGCGATTTTTGCCGAATTTATGCGGATTTTCATGAGCAAAAGGATGGTTTTGTGCATCAAATCTTAATTAATCCCAAAATGGCTTTTGGGACAGGGCATCATGAGACCACGCATATGATGATAAGGGCGATGGAGCATCTTGCGATGGATGGGAAAATACTGGATTTTGGTACTGGTACAGGCATATTGGCGATTTTAGCACGAAAAATGGGGGCGCCTGCGGGCATTATAGCCAATGATATCGAAGCGCCTGCAGTGGAGAATTGTCAGGAGAATATGGTCATCAATGGTGTTAATGGGATTGATTTTAGGCTGGGTGGTATAGATATTGTACAAGAAACAGGGTTCGACCTTGTTTTAGCTAATATCAATCGGAATGTAATTTTGGCTAGTATGAAGCCGTTAGTAGATAGACTGAAAACTGGGGGGCAAGTATTGTTTTCGGGTATTATGAAACAAGATTACCAAATGGTCAAAGACAAATGCCAAGAATATGGACTTGTCGAACAAATGTACTTAGAACTAAACAATTGGGTATGCACATTATTTCTATACAAAAAAGACTGATTCTTTCGACATTCTTTTTTGCTCTTTTCTTTTGCTCTTCAGGAGCTATTTTTGCGCAAGCTAAAAAATCTTTTTCTTTAGAGCCAGCTAAATTTGTGACAGAGTTTGGTGATTTTTTTGCGGCTAGCAAGAGTAAAGACGTACTTGAATTAAAGAAAACTTTTAGTAAGGAGTTTGGGACGCTTTACACTCCAGAAGAGCAGGACACTATCATTGCTTTTGTCAATACGATGAAGTCTTTGCGGTTTAATGCGAAGCCAGATTTTGTCAATTATGTCCAATTGATTGCGTCTTTGAAAAAGGATGCTAACCGACCCGCTGGATTGGCGGAGTGGCATCAAGTCGCTAAAGAGATTTTGGCGAAAGACAAAAAACCTAAAAAGACCCTAAAATCTTTTATAAAATTTATGGCGCCTTTCTTGGCAGATCATGCGTTTAAAGATAAAAAAAGGGGCGGGATAATTTGGATGACCAAAGGTGGAAGCTATAAAGTGAATTATAAGGAGAATGATTTGTATCTTGAGTTTAGCGATATTGATTTATTGTCATTGAGACGCAGTGACTCTTTAATCATAGCCAAGACTAAGGGGGTTTATCATCTAAAAACCAATGAATGGAAAGGGAAAGGTGGAAAAGTGAGCTGGGAAAAAGCAGGGTTAGGGTCGGATGTATTTGCGACTTTGTCTTCTTATCGGATAGATTGCTCAAAAGGATTGTATGATGCTGATTCTGTGGAGCTTATGTATCCTTTCTTATTGTCGAAGCCGATGTTGGGACGCTTGACAGATAAGGTGAGCAAAAGTACGGAAAAATCAACTTACCCAAAATTTGTATCTTATGCAGATGATTTTATTATTAAAAATGTTGGGCCAGGTATTGAGTTGGTGGGCGGTGTAAAAATAGACGGTGCTAAGATTTATATAAAAGCGGACAAGGGAAGGAAAGCTTCATTTTCTTATCACAAACCACAAAGTTCGACTTTGCTATTCAAATGCCACGGAAAGTCTTTTAGTATCAAAAAGGAACAGAAGATTTATGGTGGGCAAGTAGAGACTTCTATTTATTTTAAGCAAGATTCCATCTATCATCCTTCTGTTTCTATTACGTATTTGATGAAGGAGAACGAGCTAAAACTCTCTCGAGCGGATAGAGGTAGTGACCGTAATCCCTTTTTTAACTCTTTCTATCAAGTCAATATTGATGTAAATAAAATTAGTTATAACGTCAATCAAGAGAAAATACTGGTGGGGGATAAAGGCCTTTCAATTGATAAAATTGAAAATGAAGTTACCTTTGAATCCGTAAACTTTTATGACGAATCAACTTATATCCGTTATCGTGGGGTGTCCACCACCAATCCTATCGCTGTATTACTTCGCCTAGCAACCGCTACAGGCGAAAAGGAATTTGACGAAAGTGAAGTGGCGTACAAAATTAATCCCAACGTGAAAAAAGAGAACAATAAGCGATTATTGTATCAATTGGCTTCTGATGGATTTATTTTTTATGATAGCGACAATGGTAAAGTGGTTTTGAGAGATAAATTATTTCATTATGGGCGTGCAAGTACGGGGAATACAGATTATGATCCGATCAATGTCGTATCGAAGTCAAAGGACGCCAACGCTGTGTTTGACCTAAAAAGCGGAAAAACAGAAATCCAAGACGTAAAAACCTTAGAATTAAGTAGAAAGCAGCAAGTCGCCATTAAGCCGCAAGGCAAGAAATTAAACATGCTCAAGAATCGAGATATGAATTTTGATGGGCTCTTGTATGCAGGGATGGCCGTTTTTTATGGTAAAGATATGCGCTTTAATTATGGAAAATTTAATGTCGTGATGGATTCTGTGCGCTATTTAGATTTTTATGTGCCTACCGGAAAAGTATTAAAAAATAAGAGAAAGGAAGCTGTAAGTATGGATTCGCGTATTGAGTATGCGACAGGATATTTATTGGTGGATGCGCCCCAAAACAAATCGGGGAAGAAGATTATTAAAATGTTTCCGTCCTTTGCTTCTAAAGACTATTCCTTTGTCTATTATGATCGTGATGATATCCAGCACGGTGTCTATAAGCGAGACTCTTTTTACTTTAGGCTAAATAAGTTCACTTTTAATAGCTTGGATGATTATAAGAAGGAAGACTTGTCCTTTAAAGGTACGATGTTCTCTGCGGATATCCTTCCGGAATTTAAAGAGTCCATTGTGGTGCGGGATGATTTGTCTTGGGGGTTTGTGAATCAAACACCTGCCGCGGGACTTCCGCTTTATGCCAATCGTGGAAAATATACTGGAGAAGTTGATTTGAGCAATAAAGGATTTTTTGGTAAAGGTTTGGTGAATTATTTGACGGCTTCGATTCGGTCTGAAGATTTACTTTTTAAGCCTAGAGTGATGTTTGGTACTGCCAAAGAGTTTAATATGACAGAAGATCGAGCGAGTGAGATTAAGGTGCCACAAGTTGTTGGAGACGAAGTAAAAGTGCATTGGAAGCCTTATAGTGATAGCATGTATGTGACGACTAAAGAAAAACCTTTTGATGTTTTTAAGCAGCCTAATTATACCATGAATGGGACTTTAGTGCTTACGCCAAAAGGGGCAAAGGGAAAGGGGCTATTTGACTGGGATGGTGGAGATTTGAAAAGTAAATTGATGGATTTGGGGCCGTTTACGGTTAGGGCAGATACTGCTGATTTGAGAATTAAAGCCATCGGTGAAGCAGGTATTGCATTGAATACCAATAACTTAAATTCTTTTTTAGACTTTGATCATCAGATAGGAAAGTTTAAAGCAAATAATGATAGTGTGGTGACCACGCTTCCGCAAAATAAGTATGCAACGACCATGAATCAGTTCGATTGGGACATGACTAAAGGCATCATTAACTTTAAATCAAAACCTGGGACAACGGCTACTTTTACTTCTATTCATGAGCAACAAGACTCGCTGACCTTTCAGGGAGAGACGGCCATGTATAATCTAAAAACAGCCGAATTAAATATAGGGGGTGTGCCGTCTATCGTATCTTGCGATGCGACGATTTTTCCTGCAGATGGGAAAGTAGATATTAAGGTGGGCGCCCAAATTACTACCTTGGAGAATGCGCGTATTGTGGCAGATACTTCCAACAAATATCATGAATTTACGGAAGTGACAGTTGATATCATGGGGCGCAAAGACTATAAAGCAAAAGGAAATTATTTGTATAACTTGCCTAGTAGAGATCAAAAAATTCTTTTTGAAAATATCATCGGGCAACGATATGGAAAAGGAGCGTATAGCGAAAAACCTACTTTGACTACGGCGACTACTGAAGTGGATGAAGGAATCAATTTTTATATTGATGAGAAGACTAAATTTAAAGGTACGATTTCTCTTAGAGCCAATGAAAAGAAATTAGATTTTGATGGGTTTGGTAAGTTAGACGTATCTGATTTGAATGGTAAATGGTTTTCAATTCATAGCAAAGGAGACAAAAAGAATTTGGTTATTGCTTTGGATAAGCCTAAGACTCCCGAGGGAGATCCTTTGTCCGTCGGTATTTTCCTTTCCAAGGAAACGGCGGCGATGTATCCACGTATTTTGATGCCTTTACGCTTGCGCAAAGATCGACCTATTATTGATTGTATGGGTGAGTTTAAGTATGATAAAACCAAAAAGGCATTTATTTTTGGAGACTCCACTCGTGTGAGAAATTTTGGAGATAAAGGCAATAAATTGGTATATTTTACAAATAATAATGTCGTTAAGGCAGATGGGAAGCTAAATTTGGGCTCTGGGTTGCAGATGATGAATATTGATGCAGCGGGTGTGTTGGAGTCAAAAATGAGTCGCAATATTGATAGCTCAGAATTGGTCGTCAGCTTGATGGCGGGATTGGAGTTTAAGTTTCCGGAAGCATTGGTGAGAGTTATCTCTGCTGATATCGAAAGTAGTTTATTGGACTTAAAAGATGGAGTTTACGAAAATTCCTTCTATAATAAAGTCCTTCCCAATATGATACCTAAGCAGAAAGATTTAATTAAAGCAAAGAAAAGTATCAATTCTAGAAGCTTAGATTTGCCCAAAAGCTTTTCTAAATATCAGGTGTTCTTTTCTAAGTTGAATATGAAGTGGTATCCTGATTATCAATCCTTTATGACGACTTCTAAGAAAAATATTATGGGGGCTTTTGCTGGCAAACCTGTCAATAAATCAATACGCTCCTACGTGGAGTTTAAGATGCCTTCTAATGACGATGATCGGGTTTATATCTATTTTAAATTGCCGAATGATAATTTTTATTTCTTTGGCTATCAAGGGGGCATTTTGAGTACTTGCTCCAATAATGAAGTATTTAATACGACGGCTGAAAAAATGAAGTCCAAGGCCTTTACCTTCAAAATGAAAAAGAAAGGTACTTATGTTGTGGAAGTCGTCAATCCGCTTACTGCTCAGCTTTTTGTGAAACGGGTGAATACGGCAGTGAATGGTGTCAAGTAACTATTTGGGGGCTTCGTGGCGTATTGTTTAAAGAGCCTTCGGCGTTCCTTAGACTCTTTCGAGCCGTTTAAGCCAAACTAGATATAGTTCCCCACAAATAAAAACCCACTGTCAGCGACGAAAATTCACGATTTGCTATAAAAAAAGCCCCGAACAAATCGGGGCTTTTTTTATATAGATTTGGGTCAGAATAACCCAATAATTTCCCCATTGGCATCAATATCAATTTGCTCGGAAGCTGGAGTCGCTGGGAGTCCTGGCATACGCATCATCGCTCCCGTAATTGGCACAACAAAACCTGCACCTGCCGCAATTTCAATTTCTCGAACGGTGATGACAAAATTCTTAGGGCGACCGATTAGCTTCGCATTATCTGATAGGGATTTTTGTGTTTTGGCGATACATACAGGTGCATTGTCTAGTCCTAATTCGCTGATTGTCTTCAGGTTGCGTTTGGCCAGAGCCGTAAACTCAACGCCCTTTGCTCCATAGACCTTTTTAGCGATAGCTTCAATTTTTTTGACGATTGGAGTGTTCCAGTCATAGATTGGAGTGAACTTACCTTTAGTCTCTTTGACGGCTTGGACGACCTTTTTGGCAAGATCCTTTGTGCCTGCGCCCCCTTTTGCCCAGCCATCCGAAATGGCCACACGGTAGCCTTTTTTCTCTACATGGGCTTTAACTAAGGCGATTTCTTCCTTAGTGTCGGACACGAATTTGTTTATGGCTACGACAGGTGTAATAGAAAAGTGCTCTGCGGTCTCAAGATGTTTGTCCAGATTGGCTAATCCTTTTTTTAGAGCTTTTAAATCGGGCGTCGTCAACTCTTTAAGGGATGCACCCCCATGGTATTTTAATGCGCGAATCGTTGCAACAAGCACTAATGCTTTTGGCGAAAGCCCCGCCGTCTGGCACTTGATGTCTAAGAATTTTTCAGCGCCTAGATCCATCCCAAACCCTGCTTCTGTAACCACATAGTCAGACAGGGACATCCCCATCTTGGTGGCAATGATGGAGTTGGTTCCTTGGGCGATATTGGCGAAAGGTCCACCGTGGATGATGGCAGGATTGCCTTCAAGCGTTTGGACTAAATTAGGTTTTATGGCATCTTTCATTAATGCTGCCATGGCGCCGTGTGCGTTAAGGTCTCTTGCGAAAACTGGTTTTTTATCATAAGTGTATCCGACAAAAATATTGCCCATCCGCTCTTTTAGGTCTTGCAAGTCTTTCGACAAACAGAGAATAGCCATAATTTCGGATGCTGCCGTAATATCAAACCCCGTTTCTCTAGGGACTCCCATGGTGCGTCCACCGAGACCGACGATAATATTGCGCAAGGCGCGGTCATTCATATCCATGACTCTTTTCCATGCGATGGTTCTTGGGTCGATGCCAAGAGAGCGAGTTTTGCTTTGGATATTATTATCAATTAGGGCAGCTAGGAGGTTGTGTGCTTTTTCGATGGCAG
Organism: uncultured Saprospiraceae bacterium; assembly: GCA_947311105.1. Taxonomy (GTDB): domain Bacteria; phylum Bacteroidota; class Bacteroidia; order Chitinophagales; family Saprospiraceae; genus HyVt-613. The sequence goes on along the minus strand of CAMZKG010000323.1, from coordinate 8,037 downwards.
AGAAGTCCCCTGTAAAGTGTAGGTTGATTTCTTCCATCGGAAGCACCTGCGAATAACCGCCGCCAGTAGCTCCACCTTTAATCCCAAATACAGGGCCAAGAGAAGGTTCTCTCAAAACTACGGTGGTTTGTTTGCCGATTTGATTCATACCTTCGGACAAACCGATGGAGACGGTCGTCTTACCTTCTCCAGCAGGAGTAGGGGAAACCGCAGAAACCAATATCAGGTTGCTTTTTTTTAGTTGTTTTTCGTCTATTAAGTCTAAGGGTAATTTAGCAATGTGGTTTCCGTAAGGTCTTAATAGTGAGCGTTTTATGCCAAGAATCTTAGCAATGCTAGCAATGGATTTTGGTTTTGCTTTTTTGGCAATTTCTATGTCGGACATGGTTGTTGTTTTACAGGTTAAGGCTGACGAGTATGTCACCGACAAAGGTAATATATTGTTGGAAAAAACCAAGGAGGAGAGTGTTTTTTTTAGTTGCTTATTAGACGCTAGAGCAAGGGGCGTCGAGCCGAATGATCGTTTGTATCAAGCAATCGGGTTACTAGATACTAGATCGTGGGATGTCGAGCCGAACGGCCGTTTGAGTATCAAGCAATACAGATACAATATTAATGGCTAATTCCAGAATGCAAAACTCTAAAGTAGTAATTGACCAGTCCGATAGAGTTTTTTAACTTCAATTTTTGCATGATATTACGCTTATGGGTTTCTACCGTCCTGGGGCTAATAAATAACATGGCTCCGATTTCTTTGTTGGAGTATTCTTTGGCGACATACTCCATGATTTCAAATTCACGTTGGGTGAGTTCTTGGATCTTATGGTCAGATGCCGATTGAAGTTTGTCGATGATTTCTTGGATGCTTGGGGAAAAAAATTGTTTTCCAGCCATGACTCTATAAATGCCTTCTACTAGTAATGACATCGGCTCGGCCTTACTAACAAAACCTGCGGCTCCAGCTTTTAGTGTCTTTTGGATGATAATAGGCTCAGAAGAGTGGGAGTAGGCCAGTACCTTTATTTTTGGTTTTGTTTGTTTTAGTATTTGGGTGAGTCTAGCTCCATTTTCTACTCCAAAGAAATAGTCTAATAAGATGATATGTGGGTTTAGGTGTTTGACCTTTTCGAGTAATTCAAGCCCATTTTTGGCTTCACCAATTACATTGATTTTTAAGTCTGTTGCAAACATTGCCTTCAAGCCCATCCGAAGAACTGGATGATCATCTGCAATTATAATGTTGATTTTGTTCATGTTTGTCCGCTATGATTACCTAATAATGAAAAGAATCAATTCGGAGGGCATTTGCACAAATAGGCTGCATTTTCTACAATTGTGTAGCCAAATTTAAAGACTTTTTCGGTAAAATGCTGATTCTTAGCACCGTTAATCCATAAAATAGGTTGAATAAAATTGGATTTAATGGAAGTTTTGTTAATTATTGGGTAGATGAGTAGGGGCGGGGCGTGTACGTAGGATGCTTGCGCAAAAAAGATGACAGCCCTTTTGTCGAGTTTTTGGATGATTTCGTCGGCTAATTACTAGTGTGTAGCAAAGTAATAGGCTAAAACTACTACCTTGTGTTGCATGGTACTATATAGATTGCTATCTTTGTACTATGAAATTAGAAAATACAAAAGCACAGATGCGCCGTGGGATTTTGGAGATGTGTATTTTGGCGATAATACATCAAGACGGAGAAGCTTATCCGTCAGATATTATCAATAGCTTAAAAACGCAAAATCTAATTGTCGTGGAGGGTACTTTATATCCTTTGCTCTCTCGCTTGAAGAAATCGGAACTGTTAGAGTATTCTTGGAAAGAATCTAAATCAGGACCGCCTAGAAAATATTATTCTTTGACTGATGAAGGCAAATTATTTCTTGGTGAGTTGTATTTTAATTGGCAAGCTTTGGCGAAAGCCGTGACTGCGACCACCAAAAGTCTGAGCAAAGCGAAGTAACCCCTTTTTTAACCATTTGACTGACAAAACCATAAATACCAGATAATGAAACAAATATTAAACATCAACCTTGGCGGATACTCTGTCACTATTGATACGGATGCCTACGAACATCTGAGTAGGTATCTTGATGCCATAGAACGACATTTCAAAGAGTCGGATGCTGCAGAAGAAATTCTGTCAGATATCGAAGGTCGTATGGCAGAGTTGTTTAAGGAAAATATCCATCCAAGAACCATCGTTACGATGCCCGATGTAAAAGCAGCCATTGATATTATGGGTACACCAGAGATGTTTGGGGCAGAAACGGTGGATGAGGAAGAGCCTATGGCGTCAGGTCAAAAGAAAAAGAAGAAAAAATCATCTTCTGGTTTTAATCCAGGCAAAAGATTGTTTAGAGACCCTGATGATAAGCTATTAGGTGGCGTTTCTTCTGGTTTGGCGGCGTTTCTTGGGGTTGCAGATCCAATATGGATACGAATTCTTTTTATAGTCTTTACGCTAGCAGGTTTTGCCAGTGTGCCTATCTATTTAATTCTTTGGATTGTGATGCCTGTAGCCAAAACATCTTCTGACCGCTTGGCGATGCGTGGGGAGCCTATCAATGTAGAGAGTATTGCTTCTTCGGTTGTCGAAGAGTTAGAGCATTTTTCTGAAAAGATTAATGACCAGTTTGGGTCAAGTAAAAAAAAAAAATGGTGGAAAAAGTAGAATGAATTTTAAGTGGATTGCTTCTTTGGGCAGTCTGCTTTCTGCTATTATTTTAGGAGTTAGTCATGCAGCCCGCCCCATCTTAAAGGTTTTGGGTGGGCTGCTTGTTGTTGTTTTGATATTATCCTGGATTAGTCTGGTTATTTCGGCTATTGTTGGTATTACGAAAGCAAGTTTTTTTCTGCCTTCGGATACCATTGCTTTTGGTACAGGAATGGTAGGGGTGTTTTTTGTAGTTGGCGCCCCAATAATGGGGTTAATATTAACGATTTTAAGAGTGTTTTTTAAAAGAGAAAACAGTGTGGGCTTACGATGGACTTTGGTTGGTCTGTGGATTTTTGGGTTATTCGGTTTGTCTTTTTCAGCAGCAAAAATATCGAATAGTTACGACAAACAAGCTAGTTATAAACAAACTATCCCTGTCAATATTCCTAAGGATGTGCCACTAGAAATAAAATATGAAAAAGTTTTTCTAGCAAATAATGATGCCCGCAATCTTTCGATAAATGGTATGGTTAAGTTTGATTGGAAAAATATTAAGTTAAATATTCAGCCTTCTCATGATGGGAGCTATCGATTAGTGCAGGTTCAAGAAGCACGGGGCAGTGATGTAGAAGATGCAGTGAAGGGCGCCAAAAAATTTGAATATCAACCCATTTTTGAAGAAAATATACTCCAAATACCTTCTGATTATTTTATTCCGAAAGGAGAGCGTTTTAGGGTACAGGAAGTGGAGTTGACGTTGTATGTGCCTGTGGGTCAGAAGGTTATACTAGATAAGCACTTGAGAAAATTAAACTTGAATATCTCCAAGGAGTCGGGACAATTTGGAAATTTGTATGGCGAAGAGCTGAAGATGGGAGATGGAGGTTTGGTGTCAAAAAATCCACTCTCGTCCACAACGCCTACCGTAAAAGGAAAAACGCAGGTTTTGGCTTTGGATGATTTTAGTTCGATTGATGTAGATGGACCTTTAGAATTAAATGTTCAGCAAGGTGATTCTTTTAGAGTAAAAATTAGGGGGACACAGGATGGCGACCCTATTGATATGATGGTGGTTGACGGCGTGTTGAAGATTGAGCTATCAAATGATTTTAAGGAAGAAGTGGAAGTATTTATTACGATGCCTAGTTTGGATCGCCTTACGGCAAAATGGACAAAAGATATTCTTATCTCAAAATTTTCGGGCAGTCAGTTAGAGATAAATCTTGATGGAACTATGGAAGTAAAACTAGAAGCAGATGTCGAAAAACTAGTCGCTAATCTGAGTAATAAAGCACAACTTGAAATAATCGGAAATACAGAATTTTTAGAAGCTCAATTGTCAAATAAAACATCCATTGATGGTACCGGTTTGAAGGTGGAAAAAGCAGATGTAAAAGTGATTGATGATGCTTCTGTCGAGATTGAAATTGATGGGCATTTGGAGCAGTATGGGAAAAGGCACTAGGCAGATTTTTAGGAAAACAATCTCCATGTAGCCTGCCGCACTTCCAGCTCCTGCCTTGATTAAGGCAAAATTTGAAGGTGTTTGAAAGCTATGTGGTAGCCCGCTACCGCCGTTCTCTCCCTTCGAGCACTGCCGTACTCGACCCTGCGGGATCGGTCGTTCATACCGTGACCCCCTACGCCTATGTATTTACACCACAAACCACCTTCTTAGCCCATAATTTTGCAACGGGCTAAGCTACTCTACGGTCTTCGGGATTTTGAATTGGAGCCAAATCGTGAATTGGCTCTACGGCTCTTCTCTACACGGTTTCTCAAACCTTGACTAACTAAAAACGAGACGATGAAAATGCCGTGCAAAAAGTCTATAAAATTAGTGGTTTGAGAAACCTTACTTGCTACTTGTTCTTTCCCGTGGCGATACTCGCTGCGCTCGTCTCTACATCTTGCAAATAAATTTGCAAGTCCACTCGTTCTACTTTCCTGACTCACATCAATGATTAAATTTTGGACAATTCCCTCCACAAAAAATAAGGAAAACGCTAGCGCCACAGGCAAGGGCTCGTGAAATTTATTTCACGCCTTCGAGTAACGAAGCGTTACGAGTAACTGCATAAGAATGGGTCGGGTCAAAAGAAATCTTAATTGGCGAGTCACTTTCGGAAGCCCGTTGCGCCCTTGACCTTTAACCCTTTACCTTTAACCAATTCCCGTAGATTAAGCATGCACAAAGCCAATCTATCCCAATACCGTTAAATTTGAGTATCGAAACTTAAATTAGTTAAATTCATACATGAAGAACCAATAAAGGAATCTCCGAATTCAGTACCATTCTTTTGGTAGTGCTTTTGTGGAAGAGTCGTTCCCAGAAAGTTCTTTTTTGGGTGACCACGGTGAGCAAGTCGATATGGTGGTTTTTGATATATTTATTCAAACCATCCACCACACTAAAATCGTTTACTTCCGCAAAATACATGGGCGTATCGGGGTCTTTTGATGCAAATACTTTTTCGAAGATAAGTTCTTCGGGACTAGTATTCAAGCTGTCCGGGTGGTCATTGACATGCACAAAGTGAAGTGCAGAATCAAATGTTTTTGCAAACTTTAAAATCTTATCTAGGACTTGACCTTCGGTGGCGGTGTAGTCGCTGGCAAACAAGATGTCCTTTATCTTCCCAAATGTTATGTGGGGCGGAATAAGCATGACAGGGCAGGCCGCCTTTTGGCTGACATCGGACGAAACAGTGCCAAATGCTTTTTCTAGTGCAATATGCTCTCCCATCGTACCCATGATGATTAAATCTACATCGTCGGTATTAGAGAGCTTTATGAGTTCATCTACTGCAAATCCTAATTTGGCTTCAAATGTGACGGGCACTTTTGAGTCAGCAGGCAAATGAGTAGCAATCATGTCTTTGAGCGACTCGTTGATGCGGTCTTCTTGCTCACCTAGCGAAAGTAGGATCGCAGGGTTGGCGGCATCCAAAGGAGAATTAAACACATGAATTAATTGAATCGCCGCATGCGTTTTTTCGGCGTATGCCAAAGCATATTGAAATGCATTTTTTGAAGTGTCAGAAAAATCGACAGGAACAAGGATGTTTTTCATAGTCAATGGTTTTGAGTGTTTAAACAAGTAGGAATAAACCCAATTCTCGAAATCTAAATTTGATGATGGGAGTGTATCTTGGAAAATGATTTCTCCGTTGATACTCAATGCGGGTATCCCTTTTATCTTTTTGTGCATCATCTCATCCACACTGTCAGAATGTTGTATGATTAGGTCAAAACCCTTCGCAAAGAGTGCGCTTGCCATACGCTGCAATGTGTTGGTTGTATCGCTTTCGATACTGTAGATTTTTATGTTTATTTGCTCCATGTAAATGAGTGACTATTGGTTTAAGTAGTTGATAATCAGTTGTTTAGCTCGGATTGAGTAGTTTTTTATTGTTAATACCCAATAATATAGGTTTTAAAATAGGGAAAAAATGACCAAGGTTGCCTAATTTTGGTGATTCTTATCAGTAGGACGTATTTTGCGCAAGCTAAATGAAATGAGATGAACATAGAGTCAGAAGGATTAATGAAAGCCGTTATTGAATCGACCGTTGACGGCATCATTACAATTAATCACAAGGGAATTATTCAATTTGTGAATGATTCGACCACGAAGCTTTTTGGCTATACTAAAGAAGAATTAGTAGGGGAAAGCATCAATATATTGTTGCCTGCGGATGTGTTGTCCAAGCAACACGATCAATATCTAGCCAACTATCTTAGTACGGGTCAGGCAAAAATAATTGGCATTGGTAGAGAAGTGAAGGGGAAAAGAAAAGACGGCTCCATCTTTCCTTTTTGGTTGAGTGTAAATGAAACAAGGATAAATGACCATGTTCTTTTTACGGGGTTGATTCATGACTTAAGCGTGCAGAAAAAAACGGAACGTGCCTTGATGGAATTGACCAGAGAGCTAGAAGCAAAAGTCGCTCAAAGAACACACGAATTAGCTGACGCCGTAAACAGATTGTTGAAAATTAATGTTCAGCTCGAAAAAGAAGTGCAAGAGAAGGCGACAAAGGAAATTGCCTTGAAGAATAGTGAAGAAGAGCTGAAGGTTGCCCTACAAAAGGAAAAACACCTGAATGAGATGAAGTCGCGGTTTTTGTCGATGGCTTCCCATGAGTTTAAGACTCCTTTGAGTGCCATACTCTCGTCTGCTTCTATTTTGGCTCGATATACCACAACCGAACAACAAGAACACCGGGTAAGACATATTGCCAAAATCAAGAAAATGATTCGGCAACTAAACGATGTGTTGAACGACTTCTTGTCCGTTGAACGAATGGAAGGTAACGAAATAAATGTCAGCCCTAGTGGCTTTGATTTGCATCAATTTATTGTTGGTGTCGTAGATGAAATGGAGTCTGTATTAAAAAGTGGGCAATCCATTTCCGTTAAATATTTAGCGAAACAAGCACAAATCTATCAAGATTCAAACATCTTACGGATTATTTTACGAAATTTGCTCTCCAATTCAATTAAGTACTCTAAGCCTGGGCAGTTAATAGAATTAAAAGTACAAACAAAAGGAGATTTGTTTGTCATAATCATAAAAGACAAAGGCATCGGCATTCCTGAAGATGAACAACCTTATATCTTTACACGTTTCTATAGAAGCTCAAATGCATCCAATATTCAGGGGACTGGATTAGGCTTGGCAATTGTCGAAAGATATGTACATGTTTTGGGTGGAAAGATTGCTTTCCAATCAAAAGAAGGAGAAGGCAGTATTTTTGAAATTAAGTTACCAAAAGAAAATGGAAAAGAAAAAGAAGGTTTTAGTGATTGAAGACAATGAAGATGTTCGGGAGAATCTCAAAGAACTTCTAGAATTGTCGGGGTATGAAGTAGAAAGTGCTGTCGAAGGCAAGCAGGGGATTATTCGGGCGACTCAGTTTGTGCCGGATTTGATTTTGTGTGATGTCATGATGCCCGAATTGGATGGCTTTGGGGTATTGCGCATCATGAGCACGAAGCCTGAGCTCATGCGCATTCCTTTTATCTTCTTGACCGCCAAAACCGATCGTAGTGATATCAGAAAAGGAATGAATCTAGGCGCAGATGACTATATCGTAAAGCCTTTTGATGATGTAGAACTGCTTGAAGCAATCGAAACCAGACTGAAAAAGGTCGAACAATTAAAGGGCGATTTTAAGTTTGAGAATGACTCGCTCCTTTCGGAAAGTATTGAAGCAAGTAAAAAAATGCTACTGGATAGCTTTGAAAATAGAGCTTCTAAGCATTTTCGCAAGAAGGAAATCATCTATGAACAAGGAGAAACCCTTGACTTTTTATACTATATCCGAAAAGGAAAAGTCAAGCTTATCAAAACGAATGATGATGGTAAAGACTTT
>CAMZKG010000322.1 GCA_947311105.1 uncultured Saprospiraceae bacterium | reverse complement strand
TTTGCCGTTCATTTGGCTTTGCCGTTCATTTGGCTTCGCCGTTCATTTTGGCTTCGCCGTTCATTTGGCTTCGCCGTTCATTTTGGCTTCGCCGTTCAATTTGGCTTTGCCGTTTATTTGGCTTTGCCGTTCATTTTGGCTTCGCCGATAAAAATTGAGATAAAAGACCCTGTCAAAATATCTTTATCGTCAAAAAATCCGTATAATGTGGCGAAAAAAAACCAAGTATGAAGATTTTGATAATAGGCGGCGGTAATATGGGGGCAACTTTTGCCAGAAGTTTTATTCGCTCCCACTCGGCAGATCCGGATAAGGTGATGATTTTGGAGATCCTTTCGGAAAAAGTAGAAGCACTCAAGAAGGCTAATATTGGACGTGTTTTTTCAACGCCTAAAGAATGTGTGCCGCTGGCGGATATTATTATTTTGGCTGTAAAGCCGCAATCGTCTGCCAGTTTGTTTGCACAAATGAAAGACTATGTGGATGACCAACAAGTCATTGTTTCTATTATGGCCGGAGTACAAATAAATACCATCTGCAAAGGGCTTGGCGCATCAAAAATTATCCGTGCCATGCCTAATCTTCCTGCCCAAATAGGCCAAGGGATGACAGTCTATACTTCTACCGATGAAGTCACTCGTATTGAATTGGTCATGGTGCAAAATCTACTCAACACGACTGGGAAGGCTATATTTGTGAGCAAGGAAGCAAAAATTGATGCCGGGACAGCTATATCCGGTAGCGGCCCTGCCTATGTCTTTTACTTTATCAATGCCATGAAAGAAGCCGCTAAAGAAATGGGCTTTTCGGATTCGTCAGCACAACTTCTTGTTACACAGACGTTTAAGGGGACTGTTGCCCTATTTGAGCAATCAGACCGAGACTGCCAAGAATGGATCGACATGGTCTCTTCCAAAGGTGGAACCACCGAAGCAGCTATCCTGTCTTTTGAATCTAACCAAGTGCGCCAAAAAATTAAATCGGGTGCCAAAGCAGCACTTAATCGAGCTATAGAATTGGGTAAAATGTAAACTTGTTGATACTATTAAAACAATTTCCTAGCTTACAAGTTAAGTTAGGGCTAAACAAAAAAATCGACTCTCATGATTAAAATGCTTCATTCCGTTTGGGCTTGGGTTATACTTGCCGCCGTACTTATTGGATTTATTAATGCGCTCGTTGGGTTAATGACTGGTAAACCCTTCATCAACAAAGATAAAACGCTTTCGCTCCTTGGCCTAATCACAGGACACGTTCAATTGTTGTTTGGTCTTGGTGTTTATTTTGTATCCGCAGGCTATCACGCCATGAAAACAGAAGGGATGGGGCATGTCATGAAAGATAGCGCGATGAGAAATCAAGTCGTTGAGCATCCATTAACGATGATAATCGCCATCATTTTGATTACCATTGGTTTTTCCAAGCATAAGACCAAATCTACGCCTAGTGCCAAATTCAAAACGATTGTTATTTTTTATGGCATCGCACTTTTACTTATTTTGGCGAAGATTCCTTGGGGCGATTGGATTTAAAGATCCATCTTCGCAAGCAGGGTGATGTGTCTAGCTAGAAAGGTTTTCCAATACCGAGCGCATTTTTTTGGTCATACCTTTTACCACCATGTCATAAGAGTGGTCGATAAGCTTTTTTGCGAAAGCATCATCTAACTCTTCTACAATCACCGTATTCCAATGTTTTTTGTTCATGTGGAATCCTGGTCGAATCAAATCCCCGTATTCTTCCCGTAGCTCGATGGCATAAGTTGGGTCACATTTTAGATTAGCGGAGCATATTTCATTTTCGATACCCGTCAGGCAAAAAACCTTCTCTAAAACTTTGAAAACCAATATCTTATCATCAAAAGGGAAGCTTTCTGTAACGCCTTTTTGGGATAGGCAGTAGTGCCTTAATTCTTCTATATTCATGGTGCTTTTTTTCCGAAAGGAATAGATCAAACACATAAGAAAGGGCAGTTAGATTATTCCTGCCCTTTCTCATGCAGCTTGCGCAAATTATTCCTTAACAAACTTACCCGTTGCCCCTATGCCATCACCTTTGACAATGTAATAATACATGCCCCTTGGTAATGCCCGAATATCTACTTGTTGATTAGGGGAGACTTCCCGAGCAAATAGTGCGCTTCCGTTAGCGGTAAAGAATTGTACCGAAAAAGTCTTTATCGGCTGGTCTGTGTCAAAAACGATATAATCTGCACTTGGATTAGGAAATACCTTTAAACTCAATGGAGCCAAATCATGAATATCTCTTAAGCCCGTCACATAATCTTCATAATACCAATATTTTCTACCCGTTTCATTCCATTCTTTTGAGTCAAAATCCCAACGTAAATCTTGTCCATAAATTTTGTTGCCATTCAAGTCATATTCATAATTAAAAATATACTTTGGTACTACCTTCATACTATCTTCAACCCAAACCTTGAACACTTTACTTACAATTAAATCATCACTGTTTGTGGTTCCAATTTTTTCTTTCCGCAGCTCCCATGCTGGTGGTGTTAAGCTTTTATTCCACTTATATAGCCGATAATCCAACGTTTCACCCAACGCTGTATATGATGTTTCTCGTAATTGATAATTCTCATATTCGCCTGGACCGATAGAATCAAGGATAAGCTCGTTAATCTTTTTTTGATTTTCAAAATGCACAATCTTTTTCTGATTTAAAACCCAATCCGTCCCTACTCCAGTATAGGTATATCCTGTACTCAAAGTATCTCCTACTGGAGTCCACTCGATTTTAAAAACAAAATCATAAGACTGACTGCTAGTATCCTTCTCTAGATTTGTATACTTCAAAAGTCTATTATTGGCATCATACTCATAAAGATACTTGTAACGTTTTGTGTTATTATAGGATAAAAATTGGTTCTCCAAGAGATATCCTGCTTCATTTTTAAATAAATAAGTATCTAAAATCCATTCTTGAGCATCACCATCCCAAAGAAAATTGGAATATTCTTTCATTTTACCATTTGTATAATATTCAATAGACACTTTTCTAAAATCCTTCCAAGTCCCAAGGCTGGCATCGTAGGTTTCATATAACCAATTTTCGAATAATCCACTATACGTTATGTTTTTCCTTTTTTTGGGAACAAAAACATCCTGACTCCATTGATAATACCTTGTTGCTATCAGACGATCTTGGTTGTCAAACTCTAAAGTATCCGTCAAATTATAAACCAAAACACTATCTATATCATACTTATAGGTGGTCCTTATGGAATAAAAACCATCAGTAGCTTCCGCAAAAAAATATCTAGTAGAGTCGTAGCTCGTACTGGAAAAATAGCGCCTATACTTACTCTCCGCAACAAGTCGTTGTTCAATGGTTGTCGGACTTGCCAAGCCATCAGGATTTATCTGCTCAACGTCCCCACCTAGAGACCATTCGTCTAGATGCTCTTGCGAGAAACCTAGAGCCATCATAAAAAACGCCAAAAAAACGGTAAAAAAAAGTTTCATTTTTTAAATTTATAGTTAACAATCAAAATAATTATGAACAATTTACACATATAAAACAACCAATAAAAACTCGATACGAAATTAGTGTTTGGCAGCTTCATAGTATATGAGACAAGAAAGTATCAAATTGCTCAATGCAAAGGTAAAAAAAAATATCACTTCAGGTTATTTTTTCAGAACAGGTTTTGAAGCTCAAACTTACATTCATGAACCATCAATCCACCCAAACGTTATCCCATCAAAAAAAATGGAAATCATTTTCGCCACTGGCAATCCCAATAAGATTAAAGAAGTCAACCAAATTTTGGGAGACACCAACATCATCATCAAAGGGCTAAAGGATATTGGCTGTACGGAAGAAATACCCGAAACTCAACCATCCATCCAAGGTAATGCCATCCAAAAAGCGGATTATGTCACTCAAAAATATCAGGTCAATTGTTTTTCGGAAGATACGGGGCTTGAAGTGGATGCACTCAATGGCGAACCTGGAGTAAACACCGCTAGATATGCAGGAGAGTCCAAAGATGCGGGCGCCAATATGGCTAAAATACTCGAAAAACTCGGAGAAACACCTAATCGAAAGGCAAGGTTTCTCACAGTCATCGCGCTTAATCTCGAAGGCAAACAACACGTCTTTGAAGGGGTTTGCGAAGGACATATCGCTTACCAAAAGACGGGAATAGGTGGATTTGGGTATGACCCTATTTTTTTGCCGCAAGGCTATGAAGGAAAAAGTTTTGCAGAATTAACGAAGGAAGAAAAAAACAAAATTAGCCACCGGGGAATTGCTGTACGGAAGTTGATGGCGTTTTTGAATGGGGTTTAAGGGGCTTTGGTGCGCTCCTTCGTCGCTTTTGGTCTTTAGGACGGGCTTCGCCCTTTGGTGCTGCCGCAGCGGCTTGCATCTACGGCGTGTATGTCGCAAGAGTATGTCGCTGCGGTAGCACCAAAAGCAGCTTGCTGCGCACCAAAGACCAACAGCGACCGTAGGGAGCGCACCAAAGACCAAAAGCGTAGCGCAAAGCCATTTCATCGAGAAAAAACCAAAAAACATCGAATAAGCAGCGTTTATGATAGAGTAAATTCATACCTTTGTGCCGCTTTTCAGAAGCATACTTAGGCTGAGTATTTTGGCCGACAAAAAGAAAATTACCTACTGTCAATGCAAAAAAAGACTGACTTAAATACAATCATCGGCTTGGGGCTGATATTTGTCCTTTTTCTGATTTGGTCCAAGTTTTATGCGCCAAAACCTTCAGAAGTAGATGCAAATAGCCCGATTGCGGATACCACTCAAATAGACCAAGCTGCCGTTGACTCAACGACCAAGCCACTCGAACCGACCGAAGCAACACCTATCGCTGTCAACGATTCCATCACCAATCTATTGAACCAAAGGCAATATGGTGATTTAGCTCCAGCTTTTTCGGGCGAAGACAAGGATGTTACAGTGGAGAATAAAGTGATGAAAATAACCTTTTCCACGAAAGGGGGAGCTATCAAGCAAATCATGATGAAAAATCATGTCAAAACGGTTATCTTAGATGAAAAAACTAGAGAGAAAGGGACGGTGCCCGTGACTCTCTTTGACAATCCTGCTAATCAATTTGAGTATCAATTTGCGCTCAATGGTGCCACCGAAAAAATCTCTACATCTAAGCTTTATTTTACCCCTACCCTTTCGGGAAATACGCTGACTTTAACGGCAAAGGGACTTAATGGGACTAATTTTCAACAGACCTACAAGCTCGACGAAGACACCTATCTCCTTGATTATCAGCTAAATCTGACTGGTCTTACGACAAAAATAAATGGTCCAATCAATCTTCATATCGAGAATTATTTGGACAAGCTAGAGCTGCCTTCACCGTATGGAGAGCAAATGCATGCCACAGCTTATTTCAAGCCCGTTGATGATGATACGGAGCGTCTGAGCCAACGGAAAGAAGATGAAGCGTCCACGGACAAGCCTGTAAAGTGGGTGTCTCATTCTAATCAGTTTTTTAATACTTCGTTGATTGCCAAAGAGTCCTTTGGTGGAGCGACGGTCAAGGTGTCTCCACTAGACCAAGAGAGTGAATCTCTAAAATATATGGAGTCCGACATCATTATTCCGACCAAAGAAGTCATTGCGATGCAGCTTTATACAGGCCCGAATAATTTTGAGACTTTGCGGAGTTATAAAGTTGGGTTGGATGATATTGTACCTTATGGATGGAGTATTTTTGGCACGATTAACCGTTGGCTAATTCGTCCAATGTTTAATTTTCTAAATAGCATCGTAGGGCATGTCGGCTTGGCTATTTTATTGCTGACCTTACTTGTAAAGTTAGCAGTATATCCGCTTACGCTAAAATCGCTAAAGTCACAGGCAAAAATGCGAGCATTGAAGCCAGAATTGGACAAATTAAAGAAAAAATACGGAGACGATCAGCAAGGATATTCGGCGGCGAGCATGAAACTCTATCAAGAATTTGGGGTAAGTCCGCTCGGCGGCTGTTTTCCGATGATGCTGCAGATGCCTATATGGTTTGCGTTGTATCGGTTCTTTCCTGCATCGATAAGCTTTCGCCAAAAAAGCTTTTTATGGGCGAATGATTTATCCACGTTTGATGATTTGATACACTTCACTAATAAAATTCCTGTGTTTGGCAACCACATAAGTTTGTTTACTTTACTTTGGGTGGTGTCTATTTTGATTTACACTTGGTACAATTCTAAGCAAGTGGATATGACGCAAGGCAACCCGATGATGAAATACATACAATACATCATGCCCTTGACCTTCTTATTTGTGCTGAATAGTTATGCGGCTGCTTTGACGGCTTACATGCTTTTTAGTAATACTTTTAATATAGCGCAGACGTTGATTACAAAACAGTTTGTTATTAACGATGACAAAGTACGAGCAGAAGTGCTATCCAACAAGGACAAGCCCAAGAAAAAAGGACGATTTTCTGGATTCCAAGAGAAAATGGCTAAAGCTGTAGAAGAACAACGGAAAATTCAGGAGCAACAGAAAAAAGATGGGAAGAAGTGAGTTTAAGGTTGATGGTTGAGTCGTTCGCTTCGCTCGTTGGTTGAGTCGCTTGCCCTGCGGGCTTTGCTGGTTGAGTCGCTCGCTTCGCTCTCTGGTTGAGACGCTCACTT
>CAMZKG010000321.1 GCA_947311105.1 uncultured Saprospiraceae bacterium | reverse complement strand
GTAGCGGTGTAGCGGTGTAGCGGTTTAGCGGTGTAGCGGTTTGGCGGTTTGACGGTGTAGCGGTTTAGCGGTGTAGCGGTGTAGCGGTTTAGCGGTTTGACGGTTTGACGGTGTAGCGGTGTAGCGGTTTGACGGTTTGACGGTGTAGCGGTTTGACGGTTTGACGGTGTAGCGGTGTAGCGGTGTAGCGGTTTAGCGGTGTAGCGGTAGCCTCCTGTTTTAACAATGATTTTGGGGCTGGTTTCAGTTGAACAATTGCACGATTGCACAATTGAACATAATAAAATGACTTAACAGAATAAGCTCAATGGTTTGGCGGTATCGCAGGCGGTAGTAACTTAGGAAAGTAATGCCCAACAACTTTGGCCGTCTCCCCTGTAAACATTGTCCAAGATTTAACATCACCTTCTATCTCTACAACCCCACAAGTCGGCAAATTATCAATCCAGTTTTTGCCCCAAAACTCATTCACAAAATAAGTAAAGCCTGGATTATGCCCAAACAACATGATCGTATCGTATTCATCTGGTACAGAACAAACTAAATCTAAAATCTCTAACATCGCAGCATGATATAAATCTTTCGTTTCCCATTGCAATTCTTCAGGAATTTCTAGTGCTTCCGCAAAATAGGCTGCTGTCATTCTGGCTCGTACAGCCGCACTTGTAATCAATAAATCTGGTTTTGCGCCTTTTAATTTTAAGTATTCTGCCATACGGGGCGCATCCCGCAAGCCCCGTGGGTTCAATGGGCGTTCAAAATCGGATTTCCCTGTTTCCCAGCTTGATTTAGCATGTCTTACGACAAATATTCTTTTCATGATTTATGCTACTTATTCGTGGTGATATGGACCACCTTTGATAATAGAAAATGCTCTATACAATTGCTCCAAAAACACCACCCGAATAATTTGGTGCGAAAAAGTCATCTTAGACAAAGAGATTTTGGCATCCGCACGCTGATAGACCGCTTCAGAAAAGCCATACGCCCCACCAATCAAAAATACTAAATTTTTCGCAAGATAATTTTGCTTATCCTTGATGTACTCCGCAAAGGCTAAAGATGTATAGGTCTTGCCTTTGTCATCCAATAACACCAAATAATCTTTGCTACTCACTTTTTGCAAGATCAACTCCCCTTCTTTTTTCCTGATATCTGATTCACTTAACTTATTGCCTTTCTTTAAGTTAGGAATGGTCACCTGCTCAAATTTCGCAAACCGCTTGATCCGCTCAACATACATCTTCTCCCCTTCTTGTATGAAAGGAAAACTCGTTTTGCCTATTTGATATAGATATATTTTCATCACGGCAAATCTAAACAATTTTTATATCTTTTCAGCAACAAACAGGAGTCTCCTTAAAAAACATCCACTGAAACGAATACGTATAAGATAAAAACATTATTTTTACCAAAATTTCACCTTGTACTTGGTCTTTGGCGCACAAATATTAAACCAAGCCTGCGATCGTTGCTATCCCCATAAAATGGGTATAAAATTTGACTAATACTCTATTTACAGACAAAAACACGCTAATGTTTGATAGAAGTAGTGGCATTCTCCTACACATTTCGTCCCTACCTAGCCAACATGGGATAGGAGATTTGGGGCGTGCAGCCTATGATTTTGTGGATTTTCTCGAGCGTTCAGGGCAGCGTTTTTGGCAGATTCTACCGATAGGCCCTACGAGTTACGGCAATTCTCCCTATCAATCTTTGTCCACCTTTGCAGGAAATCCTTTATTTATTGACCTAATCTCCTTGCGGAAAGAAGGCTTGCTTCACAAGAAAGATTTTAAGAAAAGAGATTTTGGGTCTAACGCTTCTAAAGTGGACTTTGCCAAAGTACAACAGGAGAAAATGCAATTGTTGCGTTTAGCTTTCGCAAAAACAAACACTAAGCAGCTCGAAAAAGTACTCCTATTTGCGCAAGCCAATAAAAAATGGCTAGATGACTACGCCCTATTTATGGCACTAAAACAGGATAATAATTTGAAATCATGGCAACTTTGGCCGAAAAAAATCCGTGATCGAAATCCCAAAGCCATTAAAAAAGCCTTTATCAAACATGCGGATGAAATAGCCTTTTGGCAATTCGTTCAGTATCATTTTTTCCAGCAATGGAATCACTTAAAGGCTTACGCAAATAAAAAAGGCGTCGAAATTATTGGAGATATACCTATTTATGTGGCAGAAGATAGTGCAGATGTATGGGCTAATCCAAAGTTATTTCTACTGGACAAATCAAATAAACCTACACACGTAGCAGGCTGCCCACCAGATGCATTTTCGGAAGATGGTCAGCTTTGGGGCAACCCAATCTACAATTGGTCACGCATGGAAAAACAGGATTTTAAGTGGTGGATAAATAGAATTAGATTCTCTTTTCAGATGCACGATGTAGTTCGGATTGACCATTTTAGGGGATTTGAAGCCTATTGGTCCATCCCAGGAAATTCGGATACTGCAGCCCATGGAAACTGGATTAAAGGCCCAGAAATGAAGCTTTTTGCTGCCATCAAAAAAGAATTGGGCGATTTGCGTATCATTGCAGAAGATTTGGGTTTTTTGACCCAAGAAGTCATTGACTTCAAAAATGCGACTGGCTATCCAGGCATGAAAATACTAGAATTTGCCTTTGATAGCAAAGAAGATAGCGACTATCTACCCCACAACTACGAAAAAAATTGCTTCGTTTATACGGGGACTCATGATAATGACACGGTTCTAGGATGGGCAAAAAATGCCCCCAAAAAGGACCTAAAAAAAGCCAAACAATATTTTCAATTAACCAAAGAAGAAGGCTTTCACTGGGGATTTATTCGCGGTGCCTGGGCGTCTGTCGGCAATGTGGCGATTGCTCAAATGCAAGACTTTCTTGGTCTGGGTACCAAAAGTCGGATGAATATCCCGTCCACTATTGGGGACAATTGGGTGTGGCGTATGAAGCCCAACCAACTAAACAAAAAATTACAAAAAAGACTCAAAAAATTGACAAAACTATATGGAAGATAAATCCAAATCAATGAAATTCAATAGCAAAAAATTCATCCAACTGGTCAAAGATGCGACCTTGATGAAATATGGAAGATCTTTTGAAGATGCTGATAAGCATCAACAATTTTATGCCGTGGCAATGGCTTCTATGCAGTTGCTTGCGCCAAATTGGGAAAAAACAACGATAGCCTACAATCAAAAAAAACAAGCCAGTTACCTTTCGGCAGAATTTTTAATGGGGCGTGCCTTAGGCAATAACTTGCTAAATCTTGGTCTTTACAAAGACGTAAAAAAGAGCCTTGACAAAATGGGTTTTGATCTTAATACCATCGAAGATGCAGAAGAAGATGCGGGGCTTGGAAATGGAGGACTAGGTCGTCTTGCCGCTTGCTTCCTAGACTCAGCTGCTTCCGAAGATATCCCCTTGACAGGATATGGTATTCGGTATGATTATGGCATATTTAAGCAAAAATTTGTGGATGGTCGGCAAGTCGAATTAGTGGATGATTGGTTAAAGTATGGAGACCCTTGGTCGGTTAGAAAGATTGACGATAAAGTGATTGTTGAATTTGCCGATGAGCAAGTAGTTGCCGTACCTTACGACACCCCAATAATTGGATATAATACAAACAATATCAATACTTTACGACTATGGAAGGCAGAGCCCACAGAGCCGTTTGACTATCCCCTATTTAATGCCCAGAAATATCAAAAAGCAGTTGTAAAAAAGAATTCTGCGGAAGATATTTCGAGAGTATTGTACCCCAATGATTCCACGAATAAAGGTAAGATTCTACGTCTTAAGCAGCAGTATTTCTTTGTCTCTGCATCGTTGCAAGACATGATACGTCAATTCAAATCGAAGTCAAAAAAGAAGCCAAATTTCAAGCAATTTCCCAAGCAATATGCCATTCAATTAAATGACACGCACCCTGCTGTTGCCATCCCCGAAATGATGCGCCTTTTAACCCAAAAAGAAGGGTTAGATTGGGATGCTGCTTGGAAAATTGTCAACCAGACTTTTTCTTATACCAACCATACCATTTTGGCGGAAGCCCTAGAACAATGGTGGAAAGGTTTTTATGAAGAACTCCTACCCGATATTTTTTCTATCCTAAAAAAGATTGATAGGCAGTTTGTGAAGGAGTTAAAAACCAAAAAATATTCAAATGCCAAGATTAAGTCCATGCGCATCATCTCTGGAGAAATGATCAAAATGGCATGGCTTTCCATCTATGGTTGTCATACGGTCAACGGGGTCGCAAAATTGCATACCGACCTTCTCAAAAGCACGGAGCTCAAAGATTGGCATCAACTTTATCCCAAAAAATTTCAAAATAAAACCAATGGCATCACCCAGCGTAGGTGGATGGCATTGGCCAACCCCGAGCTGTCTGAATATGTCACTAAATTATTGGGCACAGACGAATGGATTAGTGATTTGACTAAGATAAAAGCATTGGAGAAATATGCCGATGACGATAAGGTTTTGAAAAAATTTATGGCCATCAAACGTCAGAAAAAGGTGCAATTGGCAGCCTACATTCTTGAGCATGAAGGGATAAAGATTGACCCAGATTCTTTGTTTGATGTTCAAGTTAAGCGTTTGCACGAATACAAGCGCCAATTGATGAATGCCTTTCATATTTTGGACTTGTATTATCGCATCAAGGATAATCCGTCAATTGATATCATGAAGCGAACTTTTATATTCGGGGCAAAATCAGCACCTGGCTATGCAAGAGCCAAATCCATCATTAAATTCATCAATGACATTGCCGAATTAGTCAACAATGACAAAGATATAGCAGGCCGAATCAAAATAGTATTTGTCCAAAACTATCGCGTGTCTTATGCAGAAAAAATATTTCCTGCAGCTGACCTTTCGGAACAAATCTCCACTGCCGGCAAAGAAGCTTCGGGTACCGGTAACATGAAATTTATGCTCAATGGCACACCCACCATCGGCACGTTAGATGGAGCCAATGTGGAGATTGTAGAAGAAGCAGGATTGGAAAATAATTTTATTTTTGGGCTTACGGTCGAAGAGATTGCTAAAATTAAAAAAACATATAATCCCAAAGAAGAATTAAAAAAGGTAGAAGGTTTAGAGCGAGTTGTCAATGCCTTAAAAGATAAGACTTTTGGATATACGCGCGACAGAAAAATGCGAGAGCTATACAATTCTCTCCTAAAGGGCGCTTCCTGGCACCAAGCCGATAACTACTTCATTCTCAAGGACTTTGCATCTTATCGCGCTAAGCAGATGGATGTAGACAAGGCCTTTCGGAATAAAAAAACTTGGGCAAGAATGTGCTGGATGAATATGTGCAATGCTTCCAAATTTAGTAGCGATCGGACTATTTTGGAATATGCTCGGGATATTTGGGATGTGCGTTAGATTTAGCGAAGGTTTAAGAAACCACTAGTTTTAACTATCTTCTTGGCATTTTTATCGTTAGGGTTTTGGGCTATAGCGAAGGTTTAAGAAACCACTAGTTTTAACTGTCTTCTTGGCATTTTTTTCGTTAGGGCTTTGGCTTACCAAGGTTTCTCAAACCATTCAACTGATTGGCCAGATGAAATTATTGCTAAAAAAATTTCTTGTTGCTTAGGTTTGATCGCTTTCCCTACTCACTCCACCAAAAACCGCCCAACATCAAGCAGCCGTCCACCCACTTCCAAACGATAAAAATAAAGCCCTTGTGGAAAATTATGCACATCTAGGCTCGTTTCCTTGCCTTTATAACGCACCAACCCCACCTTTCGTCCCAGCACATCCGAGATGATTATCTCTGCCTGGCGGGGGCGCCACACGTCTTGCGACAAAGAAAAATGTACCACGTCACTCGCTGGATTCGGATAGACATCTAGCTGATAATCAAGGTTTTGCGCAAGCTCATCATCGATCGTCACGGGCCAACAAGCCAACGTATCCATGCAGCCGTCGGGACTTATCTTTACCAGCCAGCCGATGTTGCCTGTACCATTCGCTGTCTCTATCCAGGTGTCCC
>CAMZKG010000320.1 GCA_947311105.1 uncultured Saprospiraceae bacterium | reverse complement strand
TGCTGGACAGACGAACGGCCGTTCGTCTCAAGGTGCAAGCAACCAATAACCCGATTGCTAGACAGACGAACGGCCGTTCGTCTCAAGGTGCAAGCAACCAATAACCCGATTGCTGGACAGACGAACGACCGTTCGTCTTAACGTGCCAAGCAACCAACTAATCAGAAAAATATGAAGAATTTAAGTCTAAAAAACAAAGTAGTCATCATCACAGGCGCATCCAAGGGGATTGGTAAAGCCATTGCCTTTGCCATGGGGCAAGCAGGTGCCAAAGTGGTCATTTCGAGCCGCAAACAAGAAGCATTAGACCCGATTGTGGATGAATTTGCGCAAGCGGGTATCGTGGCTTTTGCGAAAGCAGCAAATGTAGGGCATCCTGAAGAAAGAAAAGCTTTAGTGAATTCGACCATCAAGCACTTCGGAAAAATAGATATTTTGGTCAATAATGCCGCGACGAATCCCGTTTTTGGGCCGATAGAAAATACGGATGAGTCGGTCTTTGATCACATCATCAATGTCAATTTGAAAGCACCTTTTGAGTTGTCCAAATTGGTGTTAGCTAATATGTCTAAAACCGGCAAGGGTAGTATCATACACATTAGTAGTGTCGAAGGAGTGCGCCCAGGGATGCACATGGGCATGTATAGTGTCTCCAAATCTGCTTTGTTGATGTTGACTAGAGTCCAAGCCAATGAATGGGGACAAAAAGGAATTCGAGTGAACGCAATCGCTCCAGGGTTGATCCAAACGAAGTTCAGTCAAGCCCTTTGGGATAACGAGAAAGTGATGAAGTACGCCTTGCGGCAAATTCCACTAGGACGTATGGCGCAGCCAGAAGAAGTGGCAGGATTAGCCTTGTTTTTGGCATCGGATATGGCCGCTTATGTGACAGGTTCGACATTTATGGTGGATGGTGGTTATTTAGCATGACTTACGAACTCATACACGCCTAGAGCACATAGAACGTCTAGCACCCTTGCCGCTTTGAACTACCAAACTCCAAATACTTCCAAAAATAACACAAAATTAATAGTAGTTCTAAAAGAATAATACGATATTTGAGCCAAATAAAAAAACTCAAACTATGCGACATTCCATCTCGTTAGGATTTACCTTATTCTTTGTGGCTATTTTTATGGCATCTTGCGGCACCACAAAAAAAGCGGCTAAAGCAGTCAGTGCTGAAAAAACAGAGTATCAGGTTGTTCATTTTGGATTCTATAATTTTGAAAACCTATTTGATACAATAGACACAAAGGATGTCAGAGATGCAGCCTTTTCTGCCAATGGTGATTTGCAGTGGAATACCCCAAAATACTTTGAAAAACAAGGGCATATCGCTAAGGTAGTCAGTGAGATGGGCGTAAAAACCAATAAAGATGGGCTCGCTTTTTTTGGTGTGGCCGAAGTGGAAAACCGTTCCGTGCTCGATGATTTTGTCAAACAACCTGCTGTCGCCAAGCGACATTATGAAATTGTCCATTATGATTCTCCTGACAAGCGCGGCATTGATGTGGCGCTTCTTTATCAAGAAAAATACCTAAAAGTACTGGATAGTCGGACTTATAAGTTGACGATTATCAATGAAGACGGCTCGGAGCATCCTACTCGAGACGTGCTTTATGTCTATGGCGAGTTACTCGGTGAGCCCATTCATATTATGGTCAATCACTGGCCATCAAGGAGTGGCGGTGAAGCAAGAACAAGGAAGTATAGAAATGATGGAGCTGCTATTTGTAAGAAAATAAGCGATTCTATCATGGTTGACAATCCTAAGGCGCACATTGTTATTATGGGTGACTTGAATGACGACCCTGTGAGTCCTTCCGTCAAAAAGGTATTGGGAGCAAAAGAAAACAAAGACAAAGTAAAAAGTAAAGGATTTTATAATCCTTGGGTCAAGCCTTACAAAAATGGTCAGGGGACTTTAGCCTATCGAGATGCTTGGAGTCTTTTTGACCAAGTGATTCTTTCGGAAGGCTGGCTTGCGCCAAAAAATAACGGTTTTAAGTTTTATAAGGCCCATGTATATAATCCTAGTTATTTGATTCAGCAAGTAGGGCAATACCGTGGATATCCTTTCAGAACATTTGCGGGCGGAAAGTACATCGGCGGATACAGTGACCACTTTCCGGTATATGTTACAACAATCAGGAAGACCCGTTCGTAGAGCCAATTCATGAATTGGCTCTACAGGTGATGTTGGAACATCCAACCCACAAAAAAATCACCAAGAAATTTGAACAAAAACCAATTCCATTTTTTTAAAAGTCATTAATTTGACAAAAAAATAAATACCAATGGGAGTATTAGTAGGGAAAAAAGCCCCTTTATTTAAGGCAGCAGCCGTTTTAGATGGTACAGAAATCGTTTCTGATTTTAGTCTTGGTCAGTTTATCGGCAAGAAGTACATCGTTTTGTTCTTTTATCCAATGGATTTTACGTTTGTATGTCCTACGGAGCTTTTTGCTTTTCAGGAAAAATTAGCAGATTTTGAAGAACGTAATGCAGTGGTTATTGCTTGTTCTACAGATACGGAGCAATCTCACTGGGGATGGCTTAATATGCCTAAAAACAAGGGCGGTATTCAAGGAATCACCTATCCAATCGTGGCAGATACCAACAAGACCATCGCAGCAAACTATGACGTGTTAGCAGGCTCTTGGGATGTCGATGAAGAAACAGACGAATTGACTGCCGAAGGTACTTTGGTGGCTTACCGTGGGTTATTTATCATTGACAAAAATGGTGTCGTGCGTCATCAATTGGTCAATGACTTACCAATTGGAAGAAATGTTGATGAAGCAATCCGTACTTTGGATGCCATTCAATTTTCGGATGAGTTTGGTGATGTGTGTCCAGCAAACTGGTCAAAAGGTAAAGAAGCCATGAAAGCAACCCACGAATCTACAGCTGATTATTTAGCCAAACACTAATTTAGGCGTCAGTTGGCGACTTTTAGTAAAATGAATCAAAAGGGCATCATCGTTATAGATGGTGCCTTTTTTTTGCGCAAGCTATCTCTCATTAACGGAACATTACCGATAGACTTTCGTCAAAAAGTACTTAATAGGCTCTTTTTCTCGTTTAGGGAAGTATAAAATCAGCAAAATGTTAAAACAAATTTTAATCGTTTTTTTACTGTTTGGGATAGTTGGGATAGGGCTAGCCCAAAATAAAAGTCTAACTCCCGAAGACCACAAAAGTCTAATGAAGCAAGAAGCGGACTTAGGGATGTTGGCATATCTCATCATCAATGACTCAATGGACATTAGCCGTTTTACGGCTGTAAAGGCTTTTATTCCCCAATTGGTAACAGCCTTGAAGACCAAAAACTCTTTTCGGTATCCTTTTACCCAATTACAAAGTTATATATCTATTCTCTATCCGCCAGATAGCACCTTTAGGATTATTACTTGGCAAGTCCAAGGAGAAGGAGACTTCCAAAATTTTGGCGCCATCCAAATGAATGAAGAAGATTTGAAGCTATATCCTTTGATTGATCGCTCTGAGACGTATCCTGACGTAGAAGATAAGATTTTGAAGCCCACCGAATGGTTTGGGGCGATTTATTATCGGTTGATGCCTTTGACGAAGAAAAAGAACAATGCTAAGTATGTGTTGTTTGGTTTTGACAATTTCAATCCTTTGACAAGGCGCAAAGTGTTAGACATTTTGTCGTTTGACTCAGACGGGAAGCCCATTTTTGGAGCTCCAGTTTTTAAATATGAAGACGGAAGCGTCAAAAATAGAATGGTCATGGAGTATTATTCTGGTGCAACGACTACGCTTAATTATGATGTCGAGCGCAAGAAAATCATCTATGACCACTTGATTAGCCACAACGACAAAGATGGCAATGTACTTCGGGTGTCGGATGGCTCCTATGAAGGCTTTGTATTTAAAAAGGGAAAACTAAAACATATCGACAAAGTATTTCACTTAAAAGTGGAAGAACCGCCCATGCCTTTTCCTGTGCTCCAAGAGCAGAAAGGAAAAGACGTCATCGGGCGCCAAAAGGCTAATAAATCATGAATCAAGAAGACTATAAAGCATCTTACTCTGAGAAGAAACTTTGGAAAAAGCTCAAAAAATTTGCTACAGCGATAGGCGCTAAAATGACCTATACTATTTTGCTCTTATTTTATGCTTATAAGCGCAAAGAGACACCCCGTTGGGCAAAAAATATCGTTTTAGGCGCATTAGGCTACTTAATAGCACCCATTGATGCCATTCCGGACATCTCTCCGATTATTGGTTTTACGGATGATTTGGGCGTTTTGTCCTTTGGTTTGGTCGCCATCGCCGCCTATGTTAATGATGATGTCAAAGCCAAGGCGCGCAAAAAACTCAATAAATGGTTTGGTGATGTAGATGAGCAAGACTTGGAAGAAGTCGATGGCAAGCTCGGTTGATCAGTAATTTAAGTTTCGGTACTTAAGCTCAACGGTATGGCAAGTACGATGGGCTTTAGCGCGTCGAAAATCCAAGACAAGGTCTTTATAGATAGATTGGCTTTGGCATGCTCGGTGGTAAAAGATAAAGGGCATTTTGTGGCAAAAATCTGCCCTACCTAAATAGTTACAAAACTCAATAACTAATCTGTTTAATCTGCTTAGTAGTACGTGCTCCCAATTCTTTAATTTTTTCTGCTTTTCCGAGCATGGTATCGCTATATCTTTTGCCTTCGGAGAGTTTACCCATGGCGTTATTCCAATGAATTTGTGCGCTATCCAAGCGTTTACCGACATTTTGCATTTCATCAATAAATGCGGCAAATTTATCATAGAGTTGCCCACTAATTTTAGCAATTTCTTGGACGGATTTACTTTGTTTATCTTGGCGCCAGAGATAGGAGACGGTGCGTAAGGTCGCCAGTAGGGTAGAAGTCGTTACGATGACGATATTTTGCTCTAGAGCATCGGTCAAAATAGAAGGGTCTTCTTGGATGGCTACCGCAAAAGCAGGCTCAATCGGTACAAATAAAATCACATAGTCTGGGGTTCTCAAGTTTTGGATATTTTGGTATTGTTTGGCGCTCAAATCCTTGATATGTTGCCGCATACTTTTGACATGTGCCTTAAGGTGCTGCTTGCGCAAATCCGCCTTGTCTTCATTGAAAAATCGATCAAAATCCTTAAGGGATACTTTTGAATCTATGACTAAATGCTTGTTTTCCGGAAGGTGAATGATAAAATCTGGTCGCTGAATCTTGCCATTTTCGGATGTCGCCGAAAATTGGGTAGAAAAATGTATTTCCTTTTTGAGTCCCGTATTTTCAAGGAGTCTTTCTAATTGTATTTCACCCCAGTTTCCTTGGAATTTATTATCCCCCTTTAAGGCTTTCGCCAAATTGTTGGCATCGGTGGATAATTGAAGGTTCAGGCTACGTAGATGTTTTAGCTCTTCGCGGATAGATATGCGCTCATCGGTCTCTTGTAAAAATTTCTGGTCTAAATCCTTCTTAAAATCACTTATTTTTTCTTTAAAAGGGGTGAGTATTTCATCCATTTGATGTCTATTGGTCATGGTAAACTGCCTAGTTTTTTCCGAAAGGAGCTTGGTGGCGACCAATTCAAACTCTTGGACAGCCTGCTTGCGCAAAAGAGCGGCATCTTGCTCTTGCTTTTGAAATTGTTCTTCCATGTACTTCAGCGAAAGACTTTTTTCTGAAAGGGCTAGCTCTGCCTGGCGAAGTTCTTGGCGGGCTTCGTTATAATCGGCTCGCACCACGTCTGTTTGTTCTTGTAAGGTTTGGAAGGCGTCTTTGGGTACGTACTTTTCGGCAATGAGTTGCTCGGCGTAGTTTTGTTTGGCGATTGATAAGCGACCTTGGAGAAATAGCCAAGTAAACACACCGCCCAAAATAGAACCGCCCAATAGAATTAATAACGCAGTAGCTAAATCCATCATAAGTAATTTATTGATTCGAAGACGCTAAGATAACACAAATTATTACAATATGCATAAAATTGCTACAAAATGTTTTGATTTATGCCTAATATTGCTCAAGTTCTAGTATTTATTGAGTTAAGTTTCGGTACTTAAGCATACGGTGTTGGGATTGATTAGCTTGGTGGATGCTTAATTTTCCGAGTACTGGTCAAAGGATTACAAGAAATTGGCTATTTTTGTAAAAAAATCACTCCAATCCAAAGTCAGTTGAACGATTGCACAATTGAACCAAATAAAGCTTGAGTCCACTCCGAAAAGTCAATATACATTTTTGTTTGGAGTTTTAACAAAATTTTATTCTGCAGGCCCCTGTCTTAACAAAGATTTTAGGACTGGTTTCAGTTGAACAATTGCACGATTGCACAATTGAACCAAATAAAGTTTTGCTCCACTCTTTAGCCATGATTTATAACGATTTATCGGAGTAAGCTCAATAGTTTAAAATCAAAACACACTCTGATATCCCAGATGAATCTTGGCGGAGCGAGTGTCTAAAGGATTGATGGCTTGTTTGCCTAAGGCATAGCTGATGCGAAATAATCCCGCTTTGGTTTGAAAGCTCATACCTGCCCCAAAACCAATAAAATGGGATTGGTTTAAGGCGTTGTCTTTGGTTGGGGATTGTGTATATCCATAGTCCCCAAAGGTGTATAGATAAGACGTTGCGCCTATCAAAAGTCGATATTCTAGGGCAGACACGTTGTAGAATGCTGCAAAAATAGACTCTTCATCAAAGCCGCGTAATAGATGGTTGCCCCCGATTCGATATTGTTGGTTTTGGCTGATATTGTTGGGGGTGTAGAGCCAGGCGGTATGGTTAGATAAGGCAATAACGCTGCTTTTGAAAAGGGGGATATAGGTGCTTAGATGGAGTTCGGAGCGTATCTCCCAGGATTTTTGATCCAGCGAATCGTATAGGGTTTGAAACGAAAAATCGGGTTGGTTGGGTATCGTAATTTCTGTAATCTTTGGGTTGGTCGGATAAGCTAAGATGCCCGCTCCAAGGTTTGTGCGGAGCGCCCAGCCTTTTCGTGGGTTTAATCTGTAGTCCAGTTTTTCGATGCCATATTCAAGGCCGAATATATTGGAACGAAAGTCTAAATTAGCAGGTAATTTTTTAGAGATAATTAGTTGGTTTTTATTGATATTCAATAAGTTAGACCTTGTTGATTGAAAAAAAAGCTTAAGATAGTCATGACCTTTAAGGTAGTATCTGACGGCAAGTTGACTTTTTACATCGAGATAGGCGGTGTCGCGTTTGTAGAGGTTAAAATTAGCGTCCAGCCCGATGGGTAAATTGAAAGGGTATGGCCAGACTGTTTTTACTAGTAGCTGTTGAGTTTGTGGTCGGTTTTGGTCAAACTTAAAATAAAGTTGCTCCCCAAAACCAAGCATATTTTTAAAATCGACTAAGACATTGCCGACAAGGAGTAGTTTTTTAGTTTCGTCATTATTGGGAAGTACCCCAATTAAAAAATTAAATTGGTTGGCTTTTTTTTCTTTTAGGTTAAGGCTGATGGTGGCTTCATTGCCACGAAGCTGGATGTTGGGTGGGGCTGTAAGCTGCATGAAGTCTAATTCATTAATTCTTTTTTTAGCTGCTCGGACATCGGCTAGGTTAAAAGGGGCGCCTGGTGTGAAGTGTAGATAGTTTTGGATAAACACAGAACGAATATCTATTTTTCCAAGAGTTTGGGGTTGGGCATACTGAATGAAAGGTCCTTTTTTTAAGTTGATTTTTGCGTGGAGTTTTCCATTGGAGATTTGGATACTATCCAGAAATACATCCGCAATGGGGTAGCCGTTTTGGGTGGCTAAGTCTAAGATGTCTTGCAGGTATTGGCTCAATTCAAAGGGAGAAAATGCCTTGTCTTTCTCCGCAAGGTAAGACGTCTTAGGTCTAAGGATTTTGGGTATTTCAGTGGTGTTTAAGAAAGCTAATTGGTATTTTTGTCCAAGGTGGATTTTGGCGTAAGCATTATTTTTCTCGAAAGAGAGCTGATCCATAGATGCTTCCGCAAATCCTTTGCCCAAGAAATGAAGGCGAGTAGTGCGCAAATATTGGATGATGGACAAGGAGTCAGCAAAGTCAGTTTGAAAGGTAGGTTTTATTTTGTCGCAAGACTCACATTGGACTTGCAGACGGTATTGGGCGTGAAGCATTGGAGTTGCCCAAAAAAGAAGTATAATCAACCAAATTCTCATAGTGTATCTCAAACGTATGATTTCAGTGATTAGTTTAACAGTTCTTGAAAGTCACTCTTAAATATATTATAATTCACACTAAAACGGCATGATTTTTGCATCATTTGTCTTGGATTTTCCCCCGATAATTCTTAACCAAAGAATCAAATTATGGGGAATAATTACCAATGTAAGTTTGTCCCCCCCTTTATTGTTTTATTGTGTTTTAGCATGCAGCTTTCTGCTCAGACGAATGCCTATAAATGGTCATTCAAAAAGTTTGATAAGGATGATAGCGGCGAAATAACCTTTCGGGAGCTAAAATGCGATGGCTTTTTTAGGTTTGACAAAGATAATAACTTGAAGCTCTCTCGTTATGAATTTTGGCGCTTAAAAAGGTATCAAAAACGAGAATTGAAGAAGTTTGAAAAGCTGCTCAAGCGGGGTATCTATGCCAAGTATTATCGCTACGCACTTGAGCCTTTGATAGCTTACAAGCCTGCAGAAGATACTTACAAAGAATTATTTAGAAAATAATAGTCGCCTGTACGATTTTTTGCACTATTTTTGCCGTTCCCCCCTATGTAGATATTTAATTAATGATTTGATACATTCAAATCACAAACAACAAGACAACATGAAAAAGTTTTTGTTGCTGTTCTTGGGGCTCGTTGTCCTAGGATTAACAGCATGTAAACAGGATGATCCTACTTCTACTAGTACAGAAGAATTGGACAAAGAATTAACTTCTTTATTGGAAGCTGCTAATGCAGATGGTAAAGCATTTTTTACGATGCCAGGGGCCAATGATTTTGATAAAATCCCGCAAGATCCTAATAATCCTTTGACCACTGAAAAGGTAGAATTGGGTAAAATGCTGTATCATGAGACAGCTTTATCTATCCACTCCAAAAAAGAGATTACTAAAGGTACTTATTCTTGTGCTAGTTGTCACTTTGCGCAAGGTGGCTTTGCTGCTTGTAAGGTGCAAGGCGTTGGTGATGGTGGAATGGGTTTTGGCGATACGGGGGAAGCTCGTGATAAAAGCCCAATATTTTCTGAAGCTGATGTAGATGTTCAGCCTGTCAAAACACCTAGCTCCATGAATGATGCTTACCAAACTATCACCCTTTGGAATGGTGCTTTGGGTGGAGTCGATATGAATATTGGAACCGAATCGCATTGGACAGCTGGTACGCCTTTGGAGACCAATACCATGGGGTTTCATGGATTGGAGACACAGGCGATTGCGGGTATCAAAGTGCATCGGTTGGGTATTGATCCTACTTTTATTGATACTACGGAGTACAAAGCTATGTTTGATGCGGCTTTTCCTGATGTGGATATGTCTGAAAGATATACACGTAAATATGCAGGATTGGCGATAGCCGCTTACGAGCGTACATTGCTATCTAATGAAGCGCCTTTTCAGAAATGGCTCAAAGACGATGTTAATGCGATGTCAAAAACTGAAAAAGAAGGAGCAATCTTGTTTTTTGGAAAGGCGGGATGTGTTCAATGTCATACTGGACCAGCTTTGAATTCTATGACCTTCTATGCTTATGGGATGAATGATTTGAATATGATGCCAGGGGTGTATCGCCCTGATGCTCAATCCGATGCGAACCTTGGACGTGGTGGGTTTACACAAAAAACGGAAGATATGTTTAAGTTTAAGACACCACAATTATATAATTTGGCAGACTCGCCACACTATGGTCATGGTTCTAGCTTTAACACGCTTCGTGACGTAGTAGAGTATAAAAATACAGGGCTTCCGCAAAATGATAAGGTAATTCCTGCTCAATTAGCTGCAGCCTTCAAATCTTTGAATCTTTCTACTTTGGAAGTTACTCAATTGACGGAGTTTCTAAAGACTGGATTAAAGGATGATAATTTGATGAGATATACACCTTCGCAGCTTCCTTCCGGAAATTGCTTCCCTAATAATGACCCACTGTCTAAGTTGGAAATGGGCTGCAATTAGTGGAGTATTAGCGATGTAGAATTTATCTATGATTGATAATAAAGCTCCAAAACCGCAAGGTTTTGGAGCTTTATTTATGCTACGTGGGGCGTAGAGCCGAACAGCCGTTCGGCTCTACAGCAATCGTCTTATTTTTCAAGATGCTGAATTTTTCGTATCTTTGTCTCTAAATAGCGCCAATAATGAAGAAATTGCCCATAGGGATACAGACATTTCGAGATATTATTTTAGAAGACTTTGTCTACGTGGACAAAACAGAAATCGCATACAAAATCATCACCAAAGGGCGATACTATTTTCTCTCCCGTCCCCGTCGTTTTGGCAAAAGCCTATTTTTGGATACCTTAAAGGAGATTTTTGAAGCCAATAATAAAGAGCTTTTTAAGGAGTTATATATCTATGATAAGTGGGACTGGGGTGATAAATATCCTGTGCTAAGGGTGAGTCTTGGGGCAGGCGTGAATAAAGATGTAGATAAATTAAATCATCACTTGCGATGGATTCTTAAAGATGTTGAAGGAGACTTAGGCTTTAGAAGTGATTTTGACAGCCCTAAGGAATGTTTTAAGGATTTAATTAAAAAGGCCTACGAAAAATACAACAAAAAAGTAGTCATCCTAATTGACGAGTACGACAAACCCATCCTA
>CAMZKG010000319.1 GCA_947311105.1 uncultured Saprospiraceae bacterium | reverse complement strand
TTTGGCAAGGATTTCTTTTTATTCATACAGCTTCAAATTTTGCCTTAATCAAGGAAGACGTTGGAGGCGTGGCAGGCTACGTCGGAGTATTGTTTTTTTTACCGAACCATTGGTAAATTATATTTTCAAAGAATTAAATCTCCTGAGTCGGATAAGCTTTTTTGAAATTATAACGCAAGATGTCAAAATCAGTGACTAATCCCACTAGTTTATTGCTAGCATCAACGATGGGCGTGGCGTGAAATTTATTCAATAAGAATAACTCTGCGGCTACCCCGATTTTTTCTTCTGGACTCAACTTGGCTACTTTGCGCACCATTATTTCCCCTACTGTAAGCATGTGATAGTCTTCAAACTTCAAATTTAAACGGTAAGTATCATGGCTAGTCACAATACCAACCAAATGATAGTCATCATCCACTACAGGCAAGTGATGTATATTCCTAGAAAGAAAAATAGATCTAACTGCATCCAAAGTATCTTCGGGCTTGACAGTCACTAGTTTTTTCTTCATTATTGTGGAAATCGGTTCATTCATCATAAGGCAAAAAAGATTTTTTTGTAAAAGTTATAGGGCTCAAAAACTACCACCAAGTTAAGCTTCTTATGTGTAAATCACAAGAAATCGCCCACAAAATACAACGAAAAAAACAAATAGAAGTTATATTATGATCCAAATATTACATTTTTTTTACCTATTTGGTCAATTCTAAGCGGATTAACACCTAGTTTTTTATCAAAATGCGAATAATTACAATAAATTTTAGTTTAGTCTTTACAATTAAGCAAAATTCGCTTATCTTTGCACTCCTAAAATTTTAGACGTTATGAAAAAAGGAATTCATCCTGAGAGTTATAGAATGGTCGTATTTAAAGATATCTCGACAGAAGACATCTTTATGGTTCGCTCATGTGCAAATACAAAAGAAACCATTGAAGTAGATGGTACAGAATATCCACTTTTTAAGCTGGAAATCTCTTCTAAGTCACACCCTTTTTATACAGGGAAGATGAAGTTTGTCGATTCTGCGGGTAGAATTGATAAGTTTAAGAAGAAATTTGCCAAGTTTGCAAAGAAGTAATTCTTACGCTTTACTGAAGAAATATAAAAGCTTCAACCCTTGGGTTGGGGCTTTTTTTCATACTGACTTAGAAACACTTATCTTTGCAAGCATCCAATCCGTCTAATTTATGGAAAATCTAATTCTTTTTGACAACCCATCTAGGGAAACGCTGCTTCCCCTGACCTTTTATCGTCCTATATCAGAAATAAGAATTGGCATCCTAACTATTCGAGAGAAATGGGAAAAAGTCCTAGGCTTAAAAGCTTCTCACCATAGCCAAGATTATTTGAGCCGCAAATTCCCTTTACTTATTGAACAAAATAACCTTTTCATCGCTGGAAATACCTTACCAACACCTGAACTGGTTGAAAAAATAAGACAACTACTGCCCCAAGAAGGGCTTTTTTACAAAAGCCAGCTAGTTGCTGCCAACATCCCAGGCATGCTTTTCCCGCAAAGCCAAGAAATCCCCATCAATGACTTGAAAATCATTGAAATAGATACGCTAGCATCCATCCAAAAACCTGCTGACGTTTTCTTGAAAAATGAAGAACAAATAATAGCCGACTTTACGCTCATCACCCAAGGCCGCCAATCCCAAAATCTTCC
The DNA here is from genome assembly GCA_947311105.1 of uncultured Saprospiraceae bacterium. Lineage (GTDB taxonomy): Bacteria > Bacteroidota > Bacteroidia > Chitinophagales > Saprospiraceae > HyVt-613. The sequence goes on along the minus strand of CAMZKG010000319.1, from coordinate 1,499 downwards.
GAAAGAGACTAGACTCATCGGGAATCACCCTGTTTTTATTGAAGAAGGCGCAGAAGTACTCGCTAGCTCCATCAATACGACCGATGGCCCTGCCTATATCGGCAAAAACGCCTTGATCATGGAAGGTAGCGTACTTCGGGGCCCTGTCGCTTTTTGCGAAAGCGCTGTCGCAAAAATGGGCGCAAAAATCTACAAAGGAACCACCATCGGCCCTTGGTCAAAAGTAGGCGGTGAAGTGTCCAATTGCGTATTCTTCGCCTACTCTAACAAAGGACATGATGGATACCTAGGCAATAGTGTCATCGCCGAATGGTGCAATTTTGGCGCAGGAAGCAGCAATTCTAATCTAAAAAACAACTACTCCCCTATCAAAGTCTGGGATTATAGCCAAAATGATTTTGTGCAAACAGGTCTAATTTTTCATGGATTAATCATGGGCGACCACAGCAAATGCAGCATTAATTCTATGTTTAATACGGGGACAGTCGTAGGCGTACATGCCAACATCGCTACTGGTAAATTTCCGCCAAAATTTATCCCTTCTTTTTCTTGGCTAATCAGCAAACACGCCACGGTCTATGAACTACCTAGAGCCATCGAGACTGCTACTCGGGTATTTGCACGACGCAATATTGAGCTAACCAAGGCAGACCATAGCATATTTGAACATGTATTTCGCTTAACCAAGAACAGAAGAAAATCATACAAAGGAGCATGAGTTTTACCAAGCTAGAAAAAATCTGGACCTATATGTGGCCAGCGTTGCTTTACAAGGGCAAAGAAGTGGAAGGCAAGCCACTAGAATTACATCTTTCTAAAGGACGGCTGCGCTTACAAGTCGAAGATGCGATATATTCTTATGACGATTTGTATCATGTTTTTCAGAAGGCTTTCGCAAAGGTTGACTTGCCTAAAAATGACTCTAAAGCGCTCATTTTAGGTTTTGGATTGGGTAGTATTCCTTATATTTTGGAGAAAAACTATCATCGTATTTTTAATTATACAGGTGTTGAATATGACAACACCATCATCTCGCTTGCGCAAAAATACTCGACACCTAGATTAAAATCCCCTGTTGGCTTACTACATGTGGATGCGATGGTATTTATGGATCGCAATCGGCAGCCATTTGATTTTATTTGTGTGGATATTTTTCATGGTGGCATAGTGCCTGCTTTCGCAAAAGAAAATGATTTTTTGCTGCAACTCTCTCATTCGCTTTCGCAAAATGGACTCCTACTTTTTAACTATATGAAGTCAGACCCAACAGATTTTGAGCAGTTTTTTGCTCGATTTTTGGATTTTTTCCCGCAAGGGAGATATTTGGACTTGGGTAGTAATTATATTTTGACGAATAAATGATATAATTTTGTTCAATTGTTGAGCTTACTCCGAAAAGTCGTTGTAGTCTCTAACTAAGGAATGGAGCAAAACTTTATTTGGTTCAATTGTGCAACCGTGCAATTGTTCAACTGAAACCAGCCTAAAAACTGATATCA
>CAMZKG010000318.1 GCA_947311105.1 uncultured Saprospiraceae bacterium | reverse complement strand
CTCAACCAGAGAGCGCAGCGAACGACTCAACCAGCGAAGTCCGAAGGACAAGCGACTCAACCAGAGAGCGCAGTGAACGACTCAACCAGCAAAGTCCGAAGGACAAGCATCTCAACCAGCGAAGCGACTCAACCAACCAAAACTCAACTTTTCACACTATTATCCCCCATTTTTCCGTTCAAATAGCGAAAAATGCTTAATTTTGGTCATTGGTTACGATTTGGCCATGTTTATTTCACTCAATAATTCATAAACCGATGTCTTTTAAACACATAACTTTTTTATTTATAGCGGCAGTCAGCTTGTTTTTTGTATCATGCAAAAAAGAAGATATTAAGTCTGATCACAAGATTACTTCTTTTCATGCGACCTTAGGTGGTGCTTCCTGGGAAGCGGACACTAGTCGTTCAGAAATTAATGAAGATGATGATGAAATCATTGTTTTGGGGATGTCTAGTGACTATACCGTGCAGATGACCCTTTCGGGAACGGGCAAAGGAAATTTTAATTTGGATGATGCAGATAATGACTTGATGGTCAAAACAGCCACCAAAGAATATCATTATTTAAATGGCACCAACGGCAAAGTAACCCTGACCCTTAATGACAAAGTAGATCATGCCCTTTCGGGAGAATTTTCAGGTATGTTGATAGATACTCTATTGGATACTTTGCTAGTAGAGTCAGGGGAGTTCACTCATATCAAATATATTGACACGACCAATACAGGCTCTGGGCCAGGTACGGGTACAGGAATCTGTGCAACGAATATGATTGCGGCTTCGCTAGATGGCAATTCGATGGGGCTGTCCTTCAATGCTGCGATAACATTTGCTACAAGTATTCAAGTAATTGGCAAAAACAACTCCACCCTAGAAGCCATTCAGCTTGTTTTTCCAGGAAATATTACCGCTGGGACTTACACGATGGACGGACTCACTAATATTGCTACATATACGAAGGTCACTGGTACCACAACAGCATCATACGTTTCTGTTTCAGGTACTTTGGTCATAGAAGAACATGATACGACCAAAAAAGCAATCAAGGGCACCTTCTCTTTTTCAGCTAAGGAAGTCTCTGGATCTGTCACCAAAGAAATAACCGCAGGAAGTTTTTGTGTTAAATATAATTAAAGGTGAAGGGTGAAGGGTGCCCGCCAGCCACCAGAATCCCCCCTAAACATTACCAATCCATCAATTAAAACCCTATCTTTGCGCTAGTTTTAACCATAAGTAAAGAAACATGAGTAAAAATAGATTTAGACACGGAGTTTTGTTTGGTGATGAAGTCACTGAGCTATTCAATTATGCCAACGAAAACAACTTTGCGATTCCTGCGGTGAATGTCATCGGTACGGATTCCATTAATGCAGTCATGGAGACTGCGGCGGCGGTCAATTCGCCAGTAATCATTCAGCTATCCAATGGCGGGGCGAGTTTTTATGCAGGCAAAAGCCTTTCTAATGATGAGCAACAAGCAGCCGTTTTAGGAGCAATCTCAGGGGCGACGCATGTACACAATTTGGCGAAAGCCTATGGCGTAACTGTAGTCATGCATACTGACCACTGTGCACGCAAAATCCTTCCTTGGATTGATCAATTAGTTACTTTTGGAGAAAAATTCTTTGCCAAAAGGGGGTATCCGTTGTTTAGCTCGCACATGATTGACCTTTCGGAAGAGCCTATCGAAGAAAATATCAAGACTTGCAAAGAGTTTATGAAGAGAATGTCCCCCATCGGTATGACCCTAGAAATCGAATTAGGCGTCACTGGTGGAGAAGAAGATGGGGTAGATAATACCGACATTGATAGCTCGAAGCTATATACCCAACCAGAAGAAGTGTATTTTGCCTATAAAGAGTTGAGCGAAGTCAGTGACCGTTTTACGATTGCAGCTGCTTTCGGGAATGTTCACGGAGTATATAAGCCTGGTAATGTGAAGCTTTCGCCAATTATCTTAAAGAACTCGCAAGAATTTGTCAAAAAAGAAGCAAAATTAGAAAGTGATAATCCATTAAACTTTGTCTTTCATGGTGGCTCGGGCTCTTCACGTGAAGAAATCAGAGAAGCCATCGAATACGGAGCCATCAAAATGAATATCGATACCGATATGCAATGGGCTTTTTGGGATGGAGTCAACAACTACCAAAAGGATAATGAAGGCTACCTTCAATCTCAAATCGGAAACCCCGACGGAGACGACAAACCCAATAAAAAATACTACGATCCACGCAAATGGCTTCGTGCCGGAGAAGAAGCTTTTGTCGCAAGACTAAAAACAGCTTTTGAAGATTTAAATTGTATCAATCGCAACGAAAAATAATGCGTTGGGTATTTTTTATAGTTATGCTAGGGCTAGGCAGTTGTATGAGACCGCCTAGCCCTTTGCATTCCCGCCTAGAAATTAATCTCTTGTTGGATCATTGGCACAAAGCCGCCGCCACGGCCGATGAAGATATTTTTTTTGGCTCGATGACCCAAGACGCCATTTATCTAGGCACTGATAAAACAGAGCGATGGACGAAATCCGAATTTGAAAACTGGAGTAAACAATTTTTTGAAAAAGACTCCGCTTGGTCTTTTACGCCAAGAGACCGCACCATTTATTTTAGCCCTGACGGGAAAACTGCTTGGTTTGAAGAGTTGTTGGATACTTGGATGGGCGTCTGTCGGGGCAGTGGCGTACTACAATACACCCATGAAGGTTGGAAATTGAGCCATTATAATCTCGCCCTGACTATTGATAATGACAAGATGAAAGAGGTGATTAAAGTAACTCAATAGCGTAAATTGGGGTATTTAGCGCTTCCATCTTGGGAACGTTCCTTCGTTACCTTTAATGTTGGGTACGCTCGCTTTGTGTCGTGGGCGGTAGCACTCAACTTCTCAACCAGCGATGTCCGTAGGACAAGCGTCTCAACCAGAGAGCGAAGCGAACGACTCAACCAACGAGCAAAGCGAGTGACTCAACCAACGAAGTCCGAAGGACAAGTGACTCAACCAGCGAAGCGACTCAACTCTTCAACTTCTGCCATTCAAACAAGCGTTTATCCAATCTAAAAAAGAAAAGTAGCTAAAATTAATTATATTTGCAAAAACCAAATCATCCATTATGACCCTAAAAGAATTTTTCGACTTATTAGGACAGACACCTAGCTATGTGCTCAGTTATTTCTTTTTGATTCCATTAACAGCCTTTTTGGCGTGGATGTTGGGCAAAGGGGAAGGGCATTTGACGCCATGGAAGTATCTGTACACTATTTTGGTCTTTTTGGTCTGTATTCCTGGGGTGACATCCGCTGCTTTAGATTTATATCTATTTTTGTTTGAGAAAAGATCGATAATGGACGCCAATGTTTATACGCAGATTTTGCCTATTTTATCGATGGTGTTGACCTTAATGTTGATACGTCAGAATGTAAGTTTTGATGATGTACCAGGTTTTGGAAAGATTAGTGGGTTGATTACCCTAATTGCTATTATTCTGGTCTTCATGTGGTTTGTGGATCGGACGCATATCGTGGTATTTTCATATATGCCGATACAGCAATTGTTATTGATATTTGTGGGCTTGTTGTTGGCGGCGCGGTGGAGTACTAAGCGGTTATTTGGTTGATTCACACAGAACGATTGGTTTGTAAACGTAATAAGGAAAAAAATGAAAACCCTACCCATTTTAATTATAGCCATGTGGTCTATAACTGCCTGTCAATCAACACCTAAGGGCAAAAACAAGACCGAGCAAACTCAAATAAATCCCCAAAAGACAAAGGCGAGAGATACCTTAAAACCAGCATACCCACCAACTTCTCCAAAGGTTAAGGACAAAATCATAGGACGAACTTCAACAGGTAAGACCTATATCGTCGAAAGAAAGGAAGAAGCAGGCAAAGTGTCATACACCCTAAATGGAGAAGGCTTTCAATTTGCGAAAGCGACAAAATTGTTGAGTCATGCCAATGTAAAAGAAGTATTGACGGCAGACTTGGACAAAGACGGATTTGATGAAGCCTATATTATCTATGATTGTCAAGAAAAAGGAGAAAGTCAGCCGATTATTGTGGGGTTTGTATCCTATAAAGATCGGGCATTTGGACCAATTTATGTGCGATCTGCTTCCGCAAAACAATTGGTAGGATATAGGGGGCAGGACACTGTTTATGTCGAAAATGGTCAATTAATCCGTACGTTTCCCATTTATGAAGGGGCGAGCGATACGGGTAGAAAACAGACAATTAACTATGTATTGGAAGCAGGGGAGTCAGGATTTGTTTTAAGGCCAAGTAAATAATTCAAAATGGGATAAAACTAAACCCAAAAAATACCGTTATAAAACCCTGAATTAGCACATAATTAAGGGGCGCCTTTTTTGGTCAATCCCCCAAAAAAACACATTTTGCAGAATATCAGTTTACAGTATCCTACATGGTATCTATTACTTTGTCTCGCTTTGGGCTTGCTCTTTGCTTTGGGGCTGTACTATAAGGATCGCTCCTTTCGCGAGCAAAGCCAAAAAATGAATCCGATTTTGGGCTTCTTGCGCTTCTTGAGTGGCACGTTGATTAGTTTTTTGCTGCTTTCACCTTTGATTAAGTCCATAGAGACTCGCACCGAAAAGCCGACGATTGTCATCGCCCAGGATGCTTCGGAGTCGATAGGCTTGTCTATGACTGATGAGCAAAAACAAGCCTACCAACAGCAACTCAAAGCCTTAAAAGCATCTTTTGCCGATAAATACCACGTCAAAACATACAGTTTTGGGGAGCGAGTACGTGATAGTCTAGATTTTAGTTTTGGCGACAAAGTGACTAATATTTCGGATGTTTTGCAGACGATATTTGATGATTATAGCCATCAGAACTTAGGCGCCATTATTTTGGCGACGGATGGTATTTATAACGAAGGCAGTAGCCCCAACTACTTAACTTCAAAGCTAGCCGTCCCCGTTTATTCGATCGCATTGGGGGACACGACGGTTGCCAAGGATTTATTTATCAGGCAAGTACTCAACAATAAGATCGCTTATTTGGGTGACCGAATGGAAGTCCAAGTAGATATTTCTGCAAAGAATTTCAAAAATAAATCTACCAAGCTAACGACATATATCGTTGAAAATAATCATTTGCGCAAGCTCAAAGAAGACGTCATTCAGATTCCCAAGAAAGATTTTTTCAAAACGGTTTCTGTGGTTTTACCGATGGATAAAAGTGGGGTGCAGCAGTTTAGATTTAAATTATCGCCATTACAAGGAGAAGTGACTACCGCCAATAATGTCCGTGATATTTATATTGAAGTATTAGATGCTCGGCAGAAAATTTTGATTTTAGCGGAAGCGCCACATCCTGATTTGTCGGCGATGAAGCAGAGCCTTGCGGCAAATAAAAACTACGATGTCACGGTGCGCCATATTAAAGGTTTTACGGAGTCTGTCGCTAAATATGACTTAGTGATTTTGCACCAGTTGCCTTCTGTTAGTCATGCGGCGCTGAATGTATTGCGTACGATAAAAGAACGGCATATTCCGCATCTTTTTGTGGTCGGTTCTAAGTCTAACTTAACTAATATTAATAAGGTGCAAGACTTGATTCAGATTCAGGCAACGGGACAAAAACCCAATTTGGTGCAAGCCAATTTTAATGATAATTTTTCGCTCTTCACCATCGATGATAAAGTGAAGCAAGTACTGCCCGATTTTAATCCGATGACGGCGCCATTTGGGACTTTTACGACTATGCCCAATGCACAAATCCTTCTATATCAGCGTATTGGAAACATTAAGACGAAGTATCCACTTTGGGCATTAGGAGAGTCAGACGGAGCCAAAGAAGGGATAATCGCTGCCGAAGGACTTTGGAATTGGCGTTTATTTGATTTCATGCAACATCAAAATCATGAAGTTTTTGATGAGTTGATGATGAAGAGTATTCAGTACCTTTCGGTAAAAGAAGACAAGCGTAGGTTTAGAGTGAATATCAGCAAAAACCTATTTAAAGAGAATGAACCCATCCTGCTCAATGCCGAGTTGTATAATGAAAATTATGAGCTAATCAATGAGCCTGATGTCAATCTAGTCATCACTGACGACTCAGGAAAAGAATATCCTTTTGCCTTTAATCGACAAGGAAATAGCTACCGCTTGAATGCAGGATTTTTGCCTGCTGGGCGTTATCGTTTTAAAGGAAAAACTGTCTTTTCTGGAAAGGAATTAGACGCCAAAGGGCGCTTTACCATCCAGCAAATTCAACTAGAAAAATACGCAACAACTGCCGACCATAATGTTTTACAATTGATTAGTAATGAATTTGGCGGCCAAGTGGTTTATCCCAACAATATTCAATCCCTAGCCGATATTATTAAAAATAAAAATTCGGTAAAATCCATCATGTACCAATCCACCCGTAATAAACCTTTAATAAACTTACGTTGGATTTTAGGACTTTTGATTGTACTTTTGGCGGTGGAATGGTTCTTTCGAAAATATTTTGGGGGATATTAGACCAAGCATAAATAAATCCTGACTAATGCATAAGTTTTTCTTTTTGGCGCTTCTTGTTTTTGGCGGAAGTTGTCAGATAAATACAGAATCTACTGCTACACAAGTGAGCAAGATCCCTAAGCCTGTAATTACGGCAAAAGTACCAGTACCAGTCAAAGACAGCTTACCGTTGGATGACACCGCATTTTCGGAGCCTAATATCCAACCACCCAAAGCCACCATAACACCCCAAAAGAAACCTATTCAAGTCCCCAAAAAGAAATTTCCAGGTATTCTTGACATCAAGTACATCACGGGTAAGTTTGATCAGCGCAAGCACCCTGATTTTGTGCGACTAGATGACAGGTACTGCGCATATCCTGATATGTATTTGCGTAAAGAAGTCTATGCTGCTTTTTTGAAGATGCGAAAAGCTGCCCAGAAAGAAGGCATCAAGCTAAAAATTCGTTCAGCGACTCGTAATTTCTTTACCCAAAAGAGAATTTGGGAAAACAAATGGACAGGAAAAAAAACCATCGCTGGCGGTGAAAACCTAGCCAAAACCACTAAGAATCACGTGCTTAGAGCAAAAAAAATCCTTCGATACTCCTCTATGCCTGGAAGTTCGCGCCATCATTGGGGCACAGACATCGACCTAAACGACCTGGCTAATTCTTATTTTGAAAAAGGAAAAGGCTACAAAATGTACCAGTGGATGCTCAAAAATGCCAAAAACTACGGCTTTTACCTAGTTTACACCGAAAAAAAAGGCCCAAACCCAAGAACAGGTTATAATGAAGAGCGGTGGCATTGGACTTACCTACCGACTTCCAAGAAAATTTTGGCGCAAGCAAAAAAAATCCTTAAAGACGAAGATTTTAAAGGCTTCCATGGAGCAGAAACCGCAAAAAAAATACACATCGTCAAAAATTACGTCTTAGGCATCAACCCCGATTGTCTCTAACAACCAGCGGCAAAACAAGCGAGCAAAGCGAGCGTCTCAACCAGCGAGCAAAGCGAGTGACTCAACCAGAGAGCGAAGCGAACGACTCAACCAGAGAGCAAAGCGAACGACTCAACCAGAGAGCAAAGCGAACGCCTAAAACCGTCCATCCACCATCTCAATCTTTCGATCACAGATAGCGGCCAATTCATGACTATGCGTAACGATGACCATAGTTTGCCCAAATTCAGATTGAAGTTTAAGTAAAAAACGGTGAAGTTCATTGGAAGTAGCCGTATCAAGGTTTCCGGTAGGCTCATCGGCAAGGATGATACTTGGGTTATTGATGACAGCTCTAGCGATAGCCACGCGTTGTTGTTCGCCGCCCGATAATTGAGTAGGTTTATGTTCCATCCTTTCGGAAAGCTCCAAAAAATCTAGAATTTCTTTAGCTCTTTTGGTTACTTCGGCTTCGGGGCGTTTTTGAATCCACCCAGGAATGCAGACATTTTCTAGAGCCGTAAACTCCGGCAGTAAATGATGAAATTGAAAAACAAAGCCGATATGTTTATTTCTAAATTTTGCCAATTGTTTTTGCGGCAATTGAGTCGTATTGATGCCGTTGATGATTAAATCACCAGAATCAGGCGCATCTAAAGTGCCCAAAATATGAAGAAATGTGCTTTTGCCTGCGCCAGACTTACCGACAATGGAGACCATTTCTCCTTTTGCCACTGTTAAGTCAACTCCATTTAGGACCTGGAGATTGCCATATGCTTTATGAATATTCTTCGATTGAATCATATCGGACATCTGTATGCGTTTTTTAGCGAAAGCAAATGTAAGCAAAAAATCGTAATTGTTAGGTATCGGGTTCTTGCCAGCCGGATGGCCGTTCGTTTTGACGTACCACACTACCAGCTACCGATATAAAAAAAGCGTTTTCCGCAAGGCGAAAAACGCTTCATTTTAAATGGGTAACTGAGGGGATTTGAACCCCCGACCCCTGGAACCACAAACCAGTGCTCTAACCAACTGAGCTACAGCTACCATCTACCATCCTAAAATGGAATGCAAAGATAGTTGTTTTACTTGCTTAAAAACAAATTTTTGACCAAAAAAATATTGTTTTTATAAACTTTTGCTTCCTGTTGCTCGATTGCTTGTGCATTGCTAGACAGACGAACGGCCGTTCGGCTCGACATCCCGCGCTCTAGCGTCCAGTAACGTGATTGCTAGACACCCGAACGGCCGTTCGGCTCGACATCCCGCGATCTAGCAACTAGTAACGTGATTGCTAGATACTCGAACGGCCGTTTGGCTCGACATCCCGCGCTCTAGCAACTAGAATCAAGTAACTAGAGTCTAGAAAAAATTTCATTTTTACATATCGTATGGTACTATTATTTCTCAAAAAAACTTAAATTACACCCAAAATTAAATTATGGCAGAATATAGCAGTCTTGATTGGACATCCAATGACGGTATAGACATTCATGGATATCATGGTACATCGGCTAATCCCAAAGCCGTATTGGCGGTGGTGCATGGAATAGGTGAGCACTCCGAGCGGTACAAACACCTTGGGGAGTTTATGACAGAACATGGATATGCTTTTGCTGCTTTTGACCATCGCGGTCACGGCTTGTCTAAAGGCAAACGTGGACATACGCCTAGTTACAAGACGCTTTCGGACGATGTAGGACAGTTTTTGGACAAGATTCGAGCCTTTTACCCTGGCAAACCAATCTTTCTGTATGGGCACAGTATGGGCGGGAATATAGTCCTAGACTACTATACACGTCACAATGACGCCCAGCTCCAAGGGATTATTACTACAGGTGCTTTTATCAAGTTAGCTTTTGAGCCTTCGGCTTTCATGGTTGGATTAGGTCGGTTTATGCGTAATATTCTTCCTGGTTTTACTCAAAGTAACCAATTAGTTTTGGAGCATATTTCAAGGTCTCCAGAAGTAGTCGAAGCTTACAAAAATGACCCTTTAGTTCATAATAAATTGACCGCTAGTCTGGGTATTGGTATGATTGAAACTGCCAAAAAACTTTATTCTTACAAGGGGGAAACTAAAATTCCCATGTTAATTATGCATGGTGGTGCTGATAAGTTGACTTCGCCAAAAGGGAGCAAGCAATTTGCTAAAAACATGACGGGCGATGTCACTTATAAAGAATGGGATGGACTTTTTCACGAAATCCATAACGAGCCTGAAAAACAAGAAGTGTTTGAGTATCTACTTAAATGGCTAGAAGCAAGAGATGCTATTACGGAGTTTTATCTAATTTAGACCATAGTGTTTGAGTATCTACTTAAATGGCTAGAAGCAAGAGTGTAATGCTCAAATACACATACTTTTTAGCTTTAAAGTCGTCTTCCAATTTCTACTAGTCGCACTGACTTTGAGCTGTTTCTCTAGGTAATTATTGCTGAGTTTAGAGCGACCAGCCCCATTTTTGTATAGCAAATACACGACTTTTCCCGAAAGGGCAAACTCATCATCACCCATATACTTTTCTTCCAAAATTTTTACTTGGGCATCGCTCGGTTTTTCCGAAAGGAAGGCAACTGCGAGCTTCTTTATATCTTGACTAGGCTCCTTGCGGAGAAAAGGATTATTATGGATGACTTGCGTCAAAAAATGTGGGGAAAAAATAGTGATGGGTACATCGAAGCCATATTCGTTCAGAATGGCTTGATGAATCGACGTTGTTAATGCTTCGGCAGGTTGCTCATGACGGAAGATAATATTTCCACTTTGGATGTAAGTTTGTACATTTTCTAGACCAATTTTGCCTAAAAGCGTCCTAAATTCTGCCATAATGATCTTTTTTTGACCACTGACATTGATGCCACGGAGTAGCGTAATATAAGTTTGCATATGCCATTTTTAATGATTTTTGAGTGAATCTCAATTATCAGGAACGAAATTATAATTTTTTTTCGTTATATTTGTCCATCATTAAAATAAACACACCATGATAAAGCACGTTTTAAAACTAGGAGCTCTTTTATTGATAGGCATCCTAGGCTATAATTATTTCTTTGGAACTGCCACTGAAAAGGCAAATTCTCAAAAAATATTCGGTCAAGTCAAAGAAGTAGCTGTCTCTGTCAAAAACTTGGTCAAAAACGAAAAAAACAAATTTGACGCAGGAAAATATGATAAAGCGCTCCAAGAATTAGGCAGTGCCTACAAAGGAATTCGTGAAAAATTGGGTGGAATCGACAAAAAACTCCTTGACCGCATAGATCATTTAGACGATAGAAAAGCAAAGCTCCAAAAAGAAATTCAGCAGGTAGAAAAAACGGGTGATGTAGATAAGCAAAATGAATTACAGGAGAAACTAACAAAGTTAGTCGAAGACACCGAAAAGGTAATTAACTCCATCAAGCAAGAGTAACTAAACGGAGCCGAGCGACCAATAAACGCCGAAGGCAAATAAACGGAGCGAGCGACAAAATAAACGCCGAAGGCAAAATAAACGGAGCAAAGCGACAACTAAACCACCAAAACCACCCGATCAAAAGGATTCAACCCAGCACCTTTGACGTCCGCTTCGGCTATCAATTCATATTCTGACTGAATATTTCCAATTTTTTTAGCCGCTTTGGAGACACCTTTTAATAAGATATTGGACTCCGCCAAGTTATCCATTTCAGAATTCATCTTACGATAATGTAGTTTGAAAGCAATTTTGATGGTTTTATTGGCGGGCACATCAAAGCTTCGGTCCAAGGTAATCGTCCCTAATTCAAAAGTTTGTATTTCTTTTTTCTTTTTTCGGCCTTTTGTATAATGCTCTTGCAAGGTGATGGTCAAGCTATTGACTTTTTGTTGAGACATAGAAGAAAAAGCCACTTTTCCGACGATAACGCCGGGAGTAGGTTGGTTCGCAGGAATCAAAAGCTTGATTTTGACACTTTCAATACCGAAGAAATGTTTGATTCTATTAAACATGGGATAAAGTTATTGATAAATTGATAAATACGCCTATTTTTTCGGCTTAATAGGGGAGTCTTTCGACAAAACCTATCCGTTTTTCTGTTTTCTACTAGGTTTTGTAGAATATTTAGCCCTTTTTCCGAAAGGTATGACTATATTTGGTTTATCGAAATGAAAACAATTTAGTCCTATTAGGGACTGTCACCAAGTAATGAACCATGAGAGTATTAATCGTAGATGATGAGCCATTAGCCATTGATGTATTGGAAACCTATGTCAGCCAGATAGGGCATTTAGAGTTAGTGGCATCCTGCAATAGCGCCATTGAAGCCAATGAAATATTAGAGCAAGAAGATATAGATTTAATCTTTTTAGACATCCAAATGCCGCAGTTGTCGGGTATTGATTTTCTAAAAGCTTTGGCTAATCCGCCCATGGTTATTTTTACCACTGCCTACCCTAATTTTGCTGTTGAAGGCTTCGAGTTGAATGCTGTAGATTATTTGTTGAAGCCTATCCCAATGGATCGATTCTTAAAGGCGGTCAATAAAGCAAGAGCCAAATTTTCGACCAAAGGCGGCGATCAAACAGCCTTAGATAGCAATGATTTCTTTTTTGTAAAAGCAGACAAGAAACTGATGAAAATCGCCTACGATGATATTCTTTATATCGAAGGGCTAAAAGATTATGTCATTATTAGGTTAGAAAAAGGCAGAGTCATCACCTTGCAGACCATGAAAAATTTGGAGAAAAAATTGCCTGCCGCACAATTCAAAAGAGTACATCGTTCCTACATCGTGAACCTTAACAAAATTGTTTCCGTCGAAGGTAGCTCCATCGAAGTAAAAGGGCAAAAAGAAAGCAAGTTGCTAGCGATTGGCAAAAACTATAGAGACGAGTTGTTGATGCTGATTAACCGAAACAAACTGTAAAATACCCAAGTACAACGGGCTTCAGCCCGTTGAAAAACAGTACAATGGGCTTCAGCCCGTTGAAAAACAGTACAACGGGCATCAGCCCGTTGAAAAACAGTACAACGGGCTTCAGCCCGTTAAAAAAGTCCAGCTCCCCGTTGGGACTCCAAGTATTTTAGTCCAGATCAATCCGAAGGTAATCGACCAGGCGTCCATCCCACATCATATTTATCCAATAAAGCTTCTAGTTTAGGGAGTTTAGTAAGATGAATTGATTTGAGTTTTTGGGTCAAAGGGGGCAATTCATCTTGTAAGATTTGGTAAAGGTCAATTTCTGTTTGGGTGACAGGAGCCGACGAGTTATTATGAATCCATCTCAAGGCACTAAATCTCGTATTGATGGGCGGAATAGCGGGGGTGACTTCTTCATAACTAGCCTTAGGTTTTTCTCCCGTAAGGGCAAATTGCACCGCTTTGATTTCTTGTTCAATCTCGGTGGCAGTAGAGAGCAAGGACGGAGGGCAATTAGGGGTTTCGGTGACGGCTTGTTTGATGTGATTGATGCGTTGACTTAGCTCTTGAGCAAATCGCTGGGTGCCATGAAGTTTTTTGCCAAGTCGGTTAACTTTGTCTTGGAACGCATATAAATCTTTGGGATTGTTATTCTTAATGGTCTGATTATCAAAGGGTATGACCTTGAAAGGGCGTGGTTCTGTAATTTTAGTTATTTCATTTCTGACGGCTTGATAGATGGTCACAAAATAGTCACCAGTGGGAGCCATCGTCCAATCTCTATTCTTGTGGAGCGGCTCAAACTTATCTTTGGGCGCAAAGATTGGGGACTTATAGGGCACTCTTAAATTCCAAGAAAGCCGTTGGATGCCTTTACCAAATTTAGTATTGATTTTTTTGATTTCTTTGCCAGAAGCGTTGGTGATAGAAAAGATGAGATAAGGTTTTACTTCGCTTTTTTCCTTTTCTAATTCTGCGATAGACGGAATCGGAATCGGCAGTTTGTTTTTGATTAATTCCTTTTCTTTTTCATGGCGTATTTCCGCAAGGGTCTTGGGCACTTCCTTGATATAGTAAGTGAAGCTTGCGCCAAAAGGAGCATTTTTAGAGATGTAAACGGTCGAGCCAAAACCGTATCCGCCCCGTCTTTTGGGGATGTATTTTAGGGCATCCTTTACAGGAAAAATGTAGGCATCTTTTTGCGCAAGCTGCTCACTAATTTCCCGCAAGGGGCTAAAATCAGCCAAAATATAAAACCCACGTCCAAAAGTAGCCATCACCAAATCACTTTCGCGCTCTTGGATGACCAGGTCTCTTACCGAAATGGTCGGGATTCCAGATTTTAGTTGAATCCAATTTTTGCCTTTATCAACGGTAAAAAAGACGCCAAATTCTGTACCTACAAATAATAAATCAGGATTGACATGATCCTGTTCGATGGTATGCACGGTGCCATTTTTCGGAAGATTCCCCGCGATGGACATCCAAGATTGACCTTTGTCGGTACTCATCAAGATATACGGTTTAAAGTCGTCTCTTTTGCGATTATCGAAAGACGCAAAAACTGTTGCTTTGTTATGTTTAGAGCAGCGGATGTCGCTAACATAAGTGTGGGGTGGTACACCTGGAAAATGCTCCATTTTGCGCCAAGTCTTGGCATCTTCTGTGACCTGAATTAACCCATCATCTGTACCAACATACACTAAGTTTTCCTGCAAAGGAGATTCTTCCAAAGAAATGCCCATGCCATACAGAGAAGTAGAGACATTTTTGGCGACCGCATCGACTCCCCAATAACGACCCATTACGGGCGCATTATCACGTGGAATTTTGGCCGTAATATCATCACTAATTACCTTCCACGAATTGCCGCGGTCATCACTTCTGAATACTTTATTGGCTGCCATATAGAGCCGCGTATGCGAATGTGGACTCAAAATAAAAGGCGAGTTCCAATTCCATTTGTACAATTTTTCTCCTTTGCGTTCACGGGGTTTGATACTCAGACTCTCCCCACTTTTTTTGTCAAAGCGGAAGATATTACCATATTGATATTCAGAATAGACGATGTTTGGGTCGGTGGGATCGATGGCTTGCCAAAAACCATCTCCTCCTTGGGGCACGACCCATTCGCCACGCGTAACTCCATCAGTATAAAGGGTTTGTGAAGGTGCACCAAGGCTACTATTATCTTGTGTACCCCCATAAACCCAATAAAAAGGATAGGAATTATCCACGGCAACACGATAAAACTGAGTGATTGGCAGGTTGCTTTTATGAATAAAATGCGCACCAAAATCAAAGGTTTCATAAATTCCCCCGTCGCCCCCGATCATGTAATGTTGGGTGTCGTCTGGGTCTATCCAAAGAGCGTGGTCATCAACGTGTCGTTTATTGCGTCCCATGTTTTGCCAAGTTTTGCCGCCATTGGTGGAGTATTGCGAATAAGTCTCGGTGGAATAGACTTTGTTGACGTCCTGTGGGTCGCAATAAATTTCATTGTAATACTGTCCGCTAGCGCTATGGTTGGACATCTTTTGCCAAGATTCTCCTTGGTCGCTAGAGCGAAAGAACCCACTTTTGCCCAATGCTGCTTCAACGATAGCGTAAATATATTGGTCATTGACTGCAATTCCAATGCCGCCAATATCTACTTTGGGTAGTCCTTTCATGATTTTATGAAAAGTCTCGCCGCCGTCCGTTGATTTATAGATGGCAGATTCGGGCCCCCCCCCAATTCGTATATTGACGTGGCGTCTTCGTTGTTCAGAAGTAGCATAGACTATGTCGGGATTATTGGGGTCTATGATGACGTTGTTTACGCCCGTATGGGAGCCAATTCGTGAATTCGCTCTACGGCGCTCTATTGGATGTTCACTAATTTCTAGTACTTTTTTCCAAGACTTGCCGCCATCTGTTGTTTTATAGAGACCGCGCTCTCCGCCCGAAGCCCAGATAGAGCCTTCCGCAGCGACAAACACGGTATTAGAGTGGTTAGGATGGATGGCTATCATGCCTATTTGGCGTGAGTCTTTAAGTCCCATGTTTTTCCACGACTTGCCGCCATTAGTGGATTTATAAACCCCATTTCCGTAGCCGATGGCTCGTTGGTGGTTATTTTCTCCAGTACCAGCCCAGATGACATTGGTGTTTTTGGGGTCCATTTTTAGGCAGCCGATGGAGTAGGCGCCATATTTTTCAAAAACGGGCTTAAAAGTAGTACCATTATTGGTCGTTTTCCAAATATTTCCAGCTGCTGCCGCTACGTAGTATTCACTGTGGTTATTGGGATTGACGGCAAAATCAGCGATTCGACCAGAGACAAAGGCCGGTGTCAAATTACGCATTTTGAGTCCACCATAGATTTTGGTAGGGATGGTGTCGTTCGCTTGCGCAAAATGATTATTTGCGAAAGCAGAAAAAGACCAAAGGGCTAGGACAGTTAGAATTACTTTTTTCATCTTGGTTGGTTTAAATCACAGGTAACTAAATAGTTACAATCACAGAATAAATTGATCGGCAAGTCATCCTGCATAAATGAAGGGGCAAGTTACAAATAATCATGGAGTTTAGTGGAATGTTGAAGCTGAATGGGAACTTTTTGTTCGGTTTGAGAAACCTTGCCAAGCCAAAGCGAGAAAGACAAAAAACAATCTAGTAGATCAAAACTGGTGGTTTCTTAAACCTAGGTGATTTTGTTCAATTGCGCCTGTCCACCCACAAATTTGACTAACGCTGGTTCCGTTTTTTTGGGGTCTTTACCAAATTTGGCCCCGCCAGCGGGCCAGCGGGGCACATACACGTGCGTTCTGCGACATACCCGCACGACATACCCGTACGATATACCCGCACGACATACCCGTACGATATACCCGTACGATATACCCGTACGACATACACTCACGACATACCCGCATAGACTCAAAACGTACACTCTAGCAGGCCATATCGAATAACAATCTTGCACGATCGTTCAGCACCCACGTCGAACCATCTCCCCCGCTGGCGGCCGCCAGCAGGGGAAATGGTTCAGTGCGGGCGCTAGAGAACGTGCAAGATTGTTATTTGGCGGTTGCTGTTAATACGGGGGTGTGCGTTTTGAGTGTATGTGACGATGTCCTGCGTGTATATCCGCCGCTGGCGGCGACTGGATGGGTCGAATTTGGTAAAGACTAAAATAACAGGGACTGCTAATCAATTGCACAATTGAACCCAATAAATCATTTCTTAACTATAGACTACAACGAGTTTTCGGAGTAAGCTCAACTGACTCAAGTTTCGGCATCTTGAATAGGGTTGGAGTTATTTTTTATAGAAAGTGTCAATTTTTTGAAAACCCTTGACCTTTACCCCCAAAAAATTAAGCATGCATAAAGCTAATCTATCCCAATACAGTTAGGCTTAAGTACCAAAACTTAAATTAATGACTTTGATTAGTATTTGGTTATAAGTCTTTAAAATTGCTTGTTAATTGATAGAATACGATTACTTTTGGGCAAAAAAGAAAATGAAGCAGTCATCTTTATTGAGAAATTTAGAATTTAAGGACGAACGCCCAGCGATATCAGTCCTTTTTGAGAGTGAGTTTACCAAAGAAATTCGCATTGCCTTCAAGGCTGGTCAAATGATGAAGGAGCATAAGACCAGTTTTCCGATTACGGTGGAGATTTTTGAAGGTCAATTAGATTTTGGTGTGAATGGAGAAGTTCATTCTATAGAAAGGGGAGACATTTTGGCTCTAGGCCCGAATGTGCCCCATGACTTGAAAGCCGTAACGGATTGTATCGTGCGCCTTTCCTTGGCAAAAGGGGATAGCGTGACGCGGGTGATTGGGGTGAATAAGGGGTAAACTGTGTGAAAACAGGTTAAAGGACAACGGATTACAAAGTGTACTTCCGTAAAAAAAACAAAGCGCAGCATCCAAAGGATGTCGCGCTTTATTTTTTAGAATAGAGTAAATACTATTATTTTTGGAAAGCAGCCCATTGGTCACTGATGGCAGCATCTGCATCTAATAGTGCAAGTACTTCATCTACAATGTTTTCGCTTAATTCAAGGAATGTAGTAAAACCAACGCATGACGCATTAATCTCACCTAAAATATACTTGTCTTTTCCCGTTTTTTTGTCCGTATCCAACATAAAGTCAGCAGTCCAAATTAAAGGTAAATCGTAGTTGCCAAGTCTTTTTTGCATCATAGGCAACGAGCTCTTGACTAACTGTACTAATTCAGGCCATTCTTCAGGCTTGTCATAGCGGTATTTGGCACCAGAGAAAAGAGTGGCAGAGAAAGCATCTTTAGTTTGAGCAGGTTTTTTGTGAACGATATTGACGACATTGTCACGGAGCATCAATACTCTGATTTCTCCTTCTACGATTCTTTCCAAAAATGGCATATCTAAAAGCATACCATTGTCGCCATCAAGATATTGAATACAGAATTTTAAAAAATCTTCAAGTGTTTTTTCTTCCGTATGATTGTCTTTGGCTTCTGTTAGCTTTAGCTTGGCATCTAAAGGAATGCTTTTCTTGTTTTTGTATTTTTCAGGAGATAATACTTCTACTCTCCAAATACCTTCACCGGTAGAGCCTCTATTTTGTTTGATTACACGTACTCCATTTTTTAGGCTTTTCGGAAAAGCTTCTTTCAGTGTTTCGTAGTCATAATAGGTAAAGACGTCATCAGGAACAATGCCAGTTCCCTTTAATTTTTCGACAGAATTCTTAGCACCATATGCAATCATCGCATCTGGGTGTGGTAGACCTACGACACCATTAGTTACTAATTCTCTGAGCATTTGGAAATAACCTGTTTCATCTACCAAATTGCCTGGGTTAACACGGCTGATATAGGCATCGGCCTTGTCAAGGGTATGCCGATAAATCTCACCTCTATCTTTGTCCTCGTAAAAGATAATTTCAGCAGTCCACCCTCTATTTTTAAAGGAATCGACGATTGGTTTTGAGTCTCGTCTAAATCCATATTTTCCCTTGTCTGAGCCACCTCGTGCTTCAAAAATTACTACATGTTTTTTCATTACTTTGTTTGTTGGATTTTGAAAAAATTTATCAGCATCAAAGGTATTTGTTGTAGGTTTTTTATTTGATGATAGGTGTCATTGGTTGGGGTGATTGTTGAAAGCTAGTTGCGTGGGAAGTCGAGCCGAACGTTCGAGTGTTTAGCAATCATCAAAACCGTATCCGTCCCCCAATCCAAAGTCCGGTGGTTGTTAGTTTTTCATTCAAAGGATAATCGTTAGTAGTGATGGTCTTGGGCGAGAATTTTACATGTGGCGCCAAGATGATATCGAAATGGTCGCCGATTTCATAAGCAAACGTTATATTAGCAATCCCTTGGATACCTAATTTTGTTTTATAGGCAGGTTTGTTGCCATTTATGGCTTGCGCAAAATCCGTGGTTTGTAGGTTGGTACCAATAAATCGCCCTGTTGAAGTAGTCTGGATGTTAAATTGAGCCCCGACGTTAAACCCGACATCTAGTTTTCGGCCCGATGTGGTATAGCCCAGTGATAAAGGAATACCTATATACTTGTGTGTATTGTAATGCTGGATGTCTAAAGCTCCATAGGTTACCACTGTATCAATTCTAATTGGATTGCCCTGATTGTCGAATATTTGCTCAATGGTCACTTTCTTGTAATCGGTATCTGATTTGCGGAAGCGACTCTCAAACTGGCTGTAATTGATGCCTGACCGAATGACAATACCGCTGCCTGTTTCTAGGCCAATGCCTAATTGGGCAGAGTAGGAGAATTCATAGTTTTCAGTGGCAATTCTGCTTTTTTGATAGCTTGCAAACTCCGAAGATTTAGCGGAAAGTTTTCTATTTACAAAGTCTGGTGAACCTAATAAATCAATGAAAAGTTTACTGTTCCCATTTCGGATTCTACCGTTAAATGCGTAGCAATCATTGTTGGGGCACCCGTATTTGACGGTTGGCTGGGCGGCAAGCAACGCGGTAGGAAGCAAGGTCGGTAGTGGGATGGAAGGGGACAAAGCCACCCTGTTTTTTGGAGAATAAGCAACCGTTTTTACGAAAGTACTTTGTTGATTGGTCTGTCGTGAACTCTCTTCAAAAATGTTGTTTTCTTGGCTTTTGGGTGTAAAAATGGTCGAATTAATGGTTTTAGGAATGAATTTTCTATCAGACGAAGTAGGCTTGGTCAGATTCGGCGAAGAAGTAGCAGGGGTTTGAAGGTCAGTGATTTGATGATTGTATTTTAACTTTTTTGTAGTCTCCAACGAATTCGGCTTGGTGGTTGTCGTGGTTTTGGCTGCCGTGATTTTGGTATCGTTGACTCCGTAAAATTGGTAAACTGTAACCGTAAGCAGGGCTAAGGCGCCTATGCCAAGCAACCAAAAACCAGCCGCAAAGCCGCGTTTTTTCTTATTGCGTTCGGCCATGATGTTATCGAATAAGTCAGGACTTATGGGAGATTCGAAGTTGTTGATTTTATGTCTAAAATTTTCCATAATTTATGTATTCAAGGATTTAGGGATTTGTATTGTTGGGGGCACGATGTGTTGGGAGTTTGTCAGTAATTGTTTGAGTAATTGTTTGGCTTTGGTAAGTTGCGATCTAGAAGTAGCCGGCTTAATGTCTAATATTTGTGCAATTTCGTTGTGAGAGTATCCATCAATCACAGAAAGATTAAATACCATTTGGTAGCCTTTCGGCAAATCAGCAATGACATCCAAAATCTCTTCAGCAGACAAGTTGTTTAGAGCTTGGGGGACTTGAATTGCAGAGACATTGTCATCTAGTTGGTTGGAGATATCTTCTTTTTTTTTGGAGTTTTGGTTACGCCGAATAGCAATATTGATAAAAATTCGTTTCATCCATCCTTCAAAAGATCCAAAGTCTTTGTAGAGATGAATTTTGTCAAAAATACGAATAAAGCCTTCTTGTAGTACGTCTTCCGCATCTTGTTTTTGGAAATTGCTATATCGAAGGCATAGGGTCATCATCCTTTTGGCATATTTGTCAAAAAGTGCGCGTTGGCTGTGCGCATTGTTTTGGATACAACCTAGTATGATTTCTTTTTCGCTCAATTTTGGTTTTGTATGCTAATTTTATCTCTACATCTGTCTAAATACATAAAGTGTCGGAAATGCTGCTTTGTTCATTAATTTATTTAAGTTTTTCTTAGCTCATAGCTTCACTATGGGCTAAGCATGGAATCCCCTACGGGTGTTTTTGTTTGGTTCGTGCTTTGTTTTTTGGGGCTGGGCGTCTTTTGTTACTCCGTACTTTGTTTTTGGTGGAGCTGTAACGCCTTCTGTTTTTTTTTAAAACCCCAAACTATGTTTGGGGCAAAACAGGGGAACCCCTACGGGTTTTTTTGTTTGGTTCGTGCTTTGTTTTTTGGGGCTGGGCGTCTTTTGTTACTCCGTACT
>CAMZKG010000317.1 GCA_947311105.1 uncultured Saprospiraceae bacterium | reverse complement strand
GTTGTGTCCCTAAAAAAGTAAGTACTGTTTGTGTTGTTTGTTGATACAAAGATAGGGGCATGTCAGTCTGCTTCCAAGCAAAAAACAAAAAAGCTAACCTATTTTGGCGGTTAGTGTGATTCTAAAATTAGCTATTTGGGGTGTAGGTGTCTTTTTATATGCCTGGTAATCAATTATTTATCTTGTTTCTCTTGTGACGTTTTTCTGTGGTTCAATTTGATTTGTCCAAAGTTTACAACTAAAAACAAACATATACGTTTCGCTGCTAATACAAAAAAGAAAAAATGGCAGAAGCCTTTATAGATAGTCCAGTCTTATTATTGTTTGTGGTAGCCGCCACGGGTTATTGGTTTGGAAATATACGTATCAAGGGATTTAAGATGGGTGTTGCTGCGATATTGTTTGTCGGCTTGGCGTTTGGCGGGATGAATCCTAGTTTTAAGATTCCCGAAATCATTGTAATTTTAGGGTTGACGATATTTGTATATAGCATCGGCCTAAAGAGTGGACCTACCTTTTTTGCGACTTTTCGGCAACGGGGCATCAAGGACATCTATTTTATCATTGCGATGTTGACGGTTTCGGCAGGGATTACGGTAGGGGTTCATTATTTGTTAGGGTTTAATCCTGCATCCACAGGAGGCGTTTTTGCAGGAAGCAGTACCAATACACCTGCTTTGGCTGGGCTATTAGATGTCATACGACACGAGCAGCATCCAGATAGTTTGCTTGCGCAAAAAGCAGTGATAGGATATTCCTTATCTTATCCCGTAGCGATTTTTGGAGCTATTTTAGCGATTATCCTAGCCATCAAAGTTTTAAAAATAGATTTCCGCAAGGAAGAAGTAGATGTAAAAGATGACTTTCCCGTCAAACAAGAAGTGCTCACTTGTACGATAGAAATAACCAATCCCGATCGCACACATATTTCGATTCGAGACCTAAAGCGGCTATACCATTGGAAGATTGTTTTTGGGAGAGTGCAAAGGGGGGATGGTACTGTCGAACTGATTAACTGGGACTCCAGATTTCACCTAGGGGACAAAGTCGTCGTAATCGGCAATAAAAGCATGGTTGAAGAAGTCACAAAGTCTTTAGGCAAAAAAGACCCAGGGGGTATCCAAACCAACGGCCAGTCCGAATATACCACGAAACGGATTTTTGTGTCTAATGTCCAAATAGCAGGGGAACGGTTGGCAACCTTAAATTTGAGCGAGCGATTTGCAGCCATTATTACTCGAATTCGTCGAAATGATATGGATCTTTTGCCTAATGCAGGGACGACGTTAGAATTGGGCGACCAAGTGCAGTTTATTGCTAGACGTCAAGACATTAGTAAATTGTCGGAGTTTTTTGGAGACTCGTTTGAAGCTCTAGGAAAAATCAATCTGCTATCATTTGGGATGGGCATGGCATTGGGATTGCTTTTAGGTATGGTCAATATCGAGTTGCCTGGGGGAATCTCTTTTAAGCTTGGTTTTGCGGGCGGCCCTATTATTGTTGCGCTTATATTAGGCGCCTTGCGGCGAACGGGACCAATTGTTTGGATTTTGCCACATAGTGCCAATACGACCTTGCAGCAAATAGGATTGATTTTCTTGTTGGCAGGTATAGGCGTAAATTCCGGGCATACTTTTTTTCAAACCATCATCAATGGGGAAGGTGCAGGATTGATTATGTTGGCTGCTTTGATTATTAGTTTTTTGTCTGCCTTTATTACCTTGATTATTGGCTACAAATACGTCAAAATTCCATTTAGTATATTGGTCGGGATGATGGCTACGCAGCCCGCTATCCTAGAGTTTGCTATGGAGAAATCAGAAAATAAATTACCAGTCGTCGGCTATGCTTTTATTTTGCCCATCGCACTGATCATCAAAGTGCTTTATGTCCAAATCTTATACCTGGTTCTTTAGGGCAATAAGCGTTTATACGGTGTAGCGGTTTACACGGTGTAGCGGTGTAGTGGTTTGCACGGTGTAGCGGTTTACACGGTGTAGCGGTTTACACGGTGTAGCGGTTTACACGGTTTAGCGGTGTAGCGGTTTGCACGGTATAGCGGTTTATACGGTAATCCACCTACACTTCAACAGGCCCTTCTCCCACAAAATCAGGAATATACACCCCGTCATGTAGCATACTTGCCAGCTCCCCATGTACAAACCCCCGTACTGAAGCGATATGCTCTTCGGGATACAACATGTGAACATTAGGCCCTGCATCCAAAGTAAAATAAACAGGTATTTGAGTCTCTTTCCTGTATCGACGAATTGCCTGAATAATCGAAATAGTCTGGGGCTCCATCAGTAAGTAAGAAGGATTAGATGTCATCATCAAGCCATGTAACGTCAACGCTTCATTCTCGGTGATTTTGCCAAATTTTTCTAAATCTCCAGCTTCCAAAGCTTGAAGTAGGATGTCCAACCGTTGATTGGCTTGCGCATAACGAGTGCTGGCGTAAGGATTGTCATTCATCAAGGCATGACCTGCTCGACTAGAGACGGGCTTTTCGGCATCACTTACAATTAAAATGTCATCATGCAAGGTCTTAAAAACAGGATGTAAGCGCTCTTCTATAGATACCGCAAACTCATCTGATGAGCCCGCCACAAGATTCGTTTGTCCCCAAACCGCTGCACCAGCAAATATAGAACGGGATGCACTACCCGATCCTAAGCGAGCAATGTTAGATGCCTTGCGGTCAAAAGCGACATCATCACCCAAAGTCCCAAAAAACTGATCTTCCAACGAACACAGGCACAAAGCAAGCGCACTCATAGACGAAGCCGAAGAAGCAATGCCTGCAGAGTGTGGAAAAGAATTAACCGATTGGATTTTTAGCGAAAGCTGCTCCAAAAAAGGAAAAGTAGGTATTAGTTGCTCTAAAAAGTTAGCGACTTTGGCACCAAAAACGTTATTTTGCTGCTCTTCAAACCAAAAATCCAGCTCAATCCCTTTGCTTGGAGACTCTTTGGGCGCATACGAAAGCTTGGTTTCTGTCAACGCATTCTGCAAAGTAAAGCTCAAAGAAGGATTTTGCGGAAGCTGAATACCATGCTTGCCCCAATATTTAATGATAGCAATATTGGAAGGACTTTGCCAATGAACATCGCCAGCTTTTAATTGGTCTTGGGAAATAATAAGATCAGGATTCATAGTTTTTTATTGTTCAAGTCATAGAAATGACATTTTCGTCATCAATCAAAGGAGCCAGCGAAAAACGCATATACAATTGAGCCGTAGCCAAGACGTCTTTTTCGCAGTAGGCGGTGATTCGTTCAAGTCCATCATCTTCATTCCAGAAGGTAACGCCCACTTGGCTACCATCAATATCATCTTTGGGCGAAGGTATGTCAAAAATAGCAGTTAGCAAATTCAAGGAAGTATAATTTTTGTAGTCTCCAAACTTCCACAGCGTCAAAGTATCGATTAAGTGTTTGGTTTCCCAAGGTTTTTTGCCAGCAATATTCAAAATGGAAGGCAAAGGGAGTTGGTTGATGATGAGTCTTCTGCAAATGTAAGGGATGTCAAACTCCTTGATGTTGTGTCCACAAATGCCGTGTTTGTTGGAATTGTTGTAGTGTTGAGTTAATAACTCTGCGAATTCTTGTAGGAGTACTTTTTCATCTTTGTTGGCAAAAGATTTTAGCCGCAAGGTCGGTTTAAGGCTGTCTTTGTCCCTAGAAATAAACCCGACAGAAATACAGACGATTTTACCAAATTCGGCAAAAATAGCCGCACGGTCGGTATAAGTTTGGGCGATTTCGTCTTCAGATAAGTCTTCGTCATACTTGCGTAAAATACTTTTTGCTTTTTTTTCCCACAAAGGCTTTAATCGGTCTGAAAGTTGCTCATACTTAGGATATTGGCTCACCGTTTCGATGTCCAAAAATAGAATGTTGGATAAATCAGTTCCTTGAATCATGTCTAATGTTTTGATAATTAGTTATTTTTGCACAATATTTGCAAATAAGCAGGCATTATATCCTGACAAGCGAATAGCTGCTTGAATAATTGCAAAAATAAAAAATAGAAGGACAAAAGTTAGGGTATTTTCTAACTTTTTCGTTTCAGTACCAAATCTACACGAAAACAGTGTAATTCAAAATTTGAATTTTTTCAAAAAAAACCACAATATGAGTACTACTAATCAAAAGAAGACCAATAAGAATCTTCTAATCGCGGCAGGAATTGCCATCGTTGCGTTGTTAGGCCTAAACGGATACCTGCTTACAAGCAAAAACACCATCCAAAGTGACTATACAACACTCACAGAAACTTCTGCTAAGCAAGATGCTGCTTTGGAAGAACTACAGCTGAATTTTGATGAAGCTAATGCACAATTAGATGAAATGCGTAACAGCAACGCAGAGCTAAATACTTTGATTGATGAGCAAAAAGAAAAATTAGCTACTCAAAAAAAGAAAATCGCTCGTCTAATCAGATCGGGGCGAAACTTGAAGAAAGCTAAAGCCGAAATCGAAACAATGAATGCACAGCTTGCTCAGTATGTGAGTGAAATCAATGAATTGAAAGAGCAAAATGCTCAATTGGTTTCTGCCAATGAAGGGCTGACTCAAGATAAAGCAATGCTGACTTCTAAAGTAGAAGAAACTACTGCTGCCAACGAAACCCTACAAACTGCTAAGTCTGAACTAGAAGCCACTAAAGAAAAACTTTCTTCTACTAATAAAATGCTAAACAAGAAAGTGACAGCGGCTTCGGCTATCAAAGCTGTGGGGATTGCGGTTACTCCTGTAAAAATCAGAAAATCTGGTAAGGAAGTAAAAAAGCGTTATGCTAAGAGTATCGACAAAGTAAATGTTTGTTTTAATGCAGATGCTAACCGTGTGACGGATGGTGGTACTGAAACTTTCTACATCCGAATTATCAACCCAATGGGAGAAACTTTGGCTATCGAGAGCATGGGCTCTGGTACTGTTACTTCTAGTGATACTGGTGATGAGATTCGCTTTACCAAAAAAGTGGAAGTGCAATACGACAATAAAGTACAAAATGATATTTGTGTAGGTTGGAATCCTGGTACTGAATTTATGAAAGGTGTCTATGAAGTCGAGATCTTTAATAAAGGCTATGTAACAGGGCGCACAAGTTTCAAATTGAAATAAGTTTCTGAGTTACTCCAATTAACTCTTTGAAAGCAGGGTGACAATTTTGTCATCCTGTTAGAGAAATAAAATTTTGAAAGGTGGTTACCAGTCTGGTAGCTACCTTTTTTTGTGGATGCCAGAAACCAGCATGAAAACTTGGTAATATTTTGACCTACACACAGTATTGCGATTGCTAGCCACCCAAACGGCTGTTCGGCTCGACATCTCCAAGCTGGTTTTAGAGTCCAGCCTTTTAGAGTTCACAAAAAAACCTATATTTGCTAGTGAAATAAGCAGGTAAATGGATTGGTTAGGACGATTTAGGAAGAAAAAAGCAAAAGAACAAGAGCTAAAGGCGTTGGACTTCGGTCGCTTTAGCGATGCCTTTAAGCCTACAAAGAATTATCAATATTGGGAGCAATCACTGTTGCTCTTTGATCAAGGCAAGCGTTTTTCTGCTTTTCAGCTGTTCTTTAAGTACTTGACGAATGAGAAAGGGGGAAATGTGATTGCGTCGCAATTACATGGGGTGTTGAAATTTGAGCTGATTCAGGGGTCTAAAAGAATATTGGGCTCGATAGATGCACAAAAAATTCATGCACATGCTGTTTTAATTCGGAGCGCTGCCTATCCTTCAGAGCTATTAGCAGAATTGCTTCAAGAGAATTATAATTTGAAGTTTTGCAAGTATGCTTTAGCGATGGAAGACGAAGGATATGTGTTGAAGTTAATTGCCGACTTGCCCGCCAAGTTGACTTCTCCTTATAAATTGTACCACGTTTTGCGCGAATTGGCATTAGCCGCCGACAAAAAAGATGACCTGCTATTGAGCAAGTATCATTTGTCCACATCCGAATATGGTCATTTGAATGAACCTTTACCCGAAGCAACCAAAGATGTATTAGGTGATTTTGTGCAAACGACTTTTCGCAAGGTGCTTGAAGTAAGAGATGAGCACGAAATAGACACCGAAGAATATCCTAGTGCTTTTAGATATTTACTTTTGGCAGCAGTCTATAAGGTTGATTTTTTGGTGAAGCCAGAAGGGGTTTTGATGGATAGTTTTGAGCAGATAGATGGTTTGGCATTTTCGAGTCAGGCGATGGATGCGAAGGTTGTTAATCGTAAAATTGTCACTACTCTTGAAGAAATACTTCAGATGGAACCGGGGCAGATAAAACAAGAATTGTATCATGTAGATGCTACTTTTAGTTTTAATCCTGTGATACAATCGGCTCAAATACGAGATACAATCAGCTCGGAGCTCCCTACTATGGATTGGTATCTCGAAAAGGGGTATGATGAGTATGCTGTGGCAATAGTGGACTTTATTATTGGTTATTTATTGTTTAATTTTATTGTACCACCGCCTTGTAAGGCTTTGTTTTTGCTCTATTATCGTATCCGAGAGCCCAAATTTTTTAAAGAATTGGGCTATGTTGATTTATCTTTTTCCGAAAGGAAGCTATCGGGAGCAGTCATTAAAAAGGAAGTAAAGAAGGTCTTGGCAGATTATAGTTCAAGATTTCCTTATTTGGATGCGCCCACGCATTATCTTGAATTTGATTCGGCTGCTGTTTTTGGAAAAAGCTATTTGGAGATGGTGGCAGAAATAAACTTTACCCCCAAGTAGTAATAATTGTTAAATATGAAAAAAATAGCAGGAGTCGAAAGCATTATCAACAATATCCTTACGGAGCTTGGTTATTCGAGTCAGGATTGTTATGTGGCATCAAATTTGTGGGAGTTACGGCGTGGTAGTGCACAGATTTCTATTGCCTACGACATGGAAAGTGGATTTATATTTGCAGATGCTGCGTTATGTTCTCTTCCAAAAGATCCCACAAATGATTTATTGATTTTTTTGCTTTCGCAAAATAATGAGCCTGGTAAAATTCGTTTATCCCTAAAAGGCGACGTTATCATGCTTAGTTGGACCGCTTATGACAAGTATTTTTCGCAAGAAGCCGCAAGGACTTATATAGAAGAGCACTTGTTAGAAGCAGACCGTTTAGACAATATTTTGGTTGCAAAATATGGTTGTATTTGGTCAAAATGAGCCCCAATAAGCGGTTTTAGCAAAAATATAACGGAACAAATAAAAAAAATGATTATCTTAGCACCTTAGAAGAATGGTTGTTTGGATAAAACTTAGAATAATTTCGGTTTTTTAATCGTTCTTCGATACAACAATATCCCACGTTGAAGTATCTACCGATTACAAACCGCTCAATTAACAAAAAATGATGATTACTAAACTAACTCGAAAAATTGGTTTTTTGATGCTCCTTGTGGCCTTCGGCTTTAGTGCGCAGGCGCAGGACATTCACTTCTCGCAGTTTTATCTTTCTCCGTTGAACTTGAACCCTGCTTTGACAGGTGTCATGAATTGTAATGGCCGAATTAGCGGCAATTACCGTAGCCAATGGGCAAGTATTCTTAGAAATAAAGCCTTTTCTACCTTTTCGGTGTCTTACGACCAAAAGATTCCTGTAGGACGTAGTGATTATTTTGGGGCGGGTATTACGCTTTGGAGAGATCAAGCAGGCTCTTTAGGCTTTGGGACGATGCAAGCTAGGTTGTCAGGCTCTTATAGTAAAAAGATGGGGGGATACCGCAAAAAAGCGCACTACTTTGTGGTCGGTGCAGAAGGTGGTTATTCGCAGCGTAGCGTTGACTTTCAAAAAGCTCAATGGGGCAATCAGTATGACGGGAACTCTAGCTATGACCCAAATCTAGCTTCTTACGAAGATTGGGGGCGCAATCAATTTGGTTTTGTGGATATAGGCGCTGGTATGCTTTGGTTTTCTGTTTTTGATGATATGACCAACTTTCATATTGGTGGGTCTTATCACCACATTAACCGAGCCGATGTTACTTTCGATGAAAATGATGGGACTGTCCCTTTGTACTCTAGAATCTCTGCACACGTGGGTGGAGAGTTTATGATGTCAGATCGTATAGGACTTGGGCCTAAGGTTGTTGCTTTCAAGCAAGGACCAAGTATGGAAGTAAATGGTGGTACCAACATGAAGTTTGTGCTTGGGGATAATAAATTCTTCTATCAGGCTGTCCAATTTGGTGCTTGGGTGCGAATCGCCAATAAACTAGATAAAGGAACGCTCATGGATGCCTTAATACTAACGACTCGCTTTGATTACGACCAATTCTCTTTAGGGTTTAGTTATGACATCAATACTTCTAAGTTGCGCCAAGCTAGTAACTCTAATGGAGCTTTTGAATTTTCTCTAGCCTATAAGATTTGCGGTCCGGAAAGACGTGGTGTTTATTGCCCGCACTTCTAAAAGTGCTTTTCTTCTTATAAAGAAAAAAGCCCTACTGCTCTTGCGGTAGGGCTTTTTTGTTTCTCTGCTTGCGCAAAAAAGAGCAAATGGAAGCATACGGGAGACTAACTCCATTTCTCTAAAACACACAAGTACTCTTTAATGCGTAAGATATTGATTGAGCTCTGGATGAAGTAATAAAAGCGCTGGGTTAGACCTTGGGGAAATTGGCTGGCCAGCAATACAAGGCACAACGCTCTCGACCTTCAATCCCACCTGATGAAGCTGTTCAGCCCATTGTTGGGCGGTCTCTAGTGTAAAATAATCTCCATAAAGTAAACGAATTTCTTTATCTCCACTAATGCACAAAGAAAAATTATATTTATTGCCTACCAAAAAATCTTCCAAACCATCACTATCTAGTAAAACCACCACCTTATAGCGAAGGCCCAAAGGTGTCCTTGAGACAAAACTATGCCGCTTCACACTATTAATTGGTTTTATTTTACTGGCTACTTCTTCTTTGGCCAGTATGACCGCTTCTAAAAAGCTACCAGGCTCTTTTGATAGGCTTGGAGCCAAAATATGCTGTGTTAAATCTACATGGGTATTTGGTGCGTTGGTCTTAATAAAGGAAAGCAAGACTGTTGATAATGGAGCAATGTCAGTCGCTCCCTTTGTGGTTAGAGTTGTTCGAGTTATCCG
This sequence comes from uncultured Saprospiraceae bacterium, assembly GCA_947311105.1. GTDB lineage: Bacteria > Bacteroidota > Bacteroidia > Chitinophagales > Saprospiraceae > HyVt-613. The sequence continues at coordinate 4,363 of CAMZKG010000317.1, read as the reverse complement.
AATTGATAGCTCTAGGTCAGGATATTTGTTTAATATTTGCGTAAGCTGTTGGAGTTGGGCAAACTTTAGGCTATCGGGCATAATTGTCCCCAACGAATACCTTTGAAATAAAATAGGCTGGGCAACCAATGAAAATGAGTCTATCTTTTGCTCACTTTCCACATCCATCGTCATCACGACTTGATCCGCCTGCTGCTCAAAAAATTGTCCATGAAAAATATCAAACTTACCGATAGATTCTTGGCGGTTAGAAGAAAAAACAAAATGCCAGCCATCGTTAGCCATTTGAAAGTATTGGTCGTCATCAGCAGAATTAATCGGAATACCTAGGTTCTTTCCTTTGTTCCATCTTTTTAGAATGGGGGCATATACTGCCTTGTAAATATCATCTCCGCCGATTCCTTCTGGTTTGTTCGAGCAATAATAGAGACTTTTTTTATTGTTCGTTAAAAATGGATATTTCTCATCATAGGGACTATTAATATTGGGACCCATATTTTTAGGTTCTGTCCATCCATCAGGGGTCTTGTTAGAAATAAACAAGTCATACCCTCCAAAACCTTCCAAACGGCGACTCGCAAAAATAACCAAAGTGTCCATAAAAAAGAATGGCGTCGCATCTCCTTTTTGCATATCAAAAGGCACATCCAACAAATTCCCCGAAATCCGATCTTTATTGCTTGAATCATAATAGTCTTGATACAGCAATCCGGCATCTTGGGTATATCCTTTTTTGTAGTACATACGGGTGCCATCAAAACTAAAGCCCATTATTTCATCATATAACGATGTGTTGAGTAGCCCTGATAGTCGTTTTACATTTACAGTAGGTTTGATATCTGCTACAAACATATCCGGATTTCGGTGTCCCCTTTTCTTATCTTCCTTGCCCTGATTATTTCTCAAACCTCCTAAAACACCAAGGCGATTAGAAGAGAAATACAATTTTCCTAGGGGGCGGTTGGGGCTAATTACGGGGTGGAAATCATTTTCTACAGAGTTAATCGGCTCAGGATAGACTTCGATGGAAGCCAACGCAATTTTCTTTTTGAGTATCGTCCCGCTTTCGCAATTTCGGAGCTTTACTTTAACTAAAGCATCAAAATTAGCACGATTATTCATTTTTAAAAATTCTTTATAGTACTCCGCTGCTTTTCGAAAATTTAATTTTCTATGATGTAAATACCCAAGATAGTATATCGTGCTTGGATATCGTTTCTTTTTTTGCTTATAAATAATATCTAATACCGTTTCTGCTTCATACAGGCGGTTCAGCATCAAGTAAGCCACCCCCAAATGATAATCCATCTCATAATCGGTGGGTTTTTCGCGAAAGCACTCCTCGTACCGTTCTACAGCCAAGGCATAAAATCCATCTTCAAATAACTGGTCTCCTTCGGAGCGCAATGACTTATAGGACTGACTGTTTCCTGCAAAGGGAAGCAGCAAAAATAGGGGGATAAACCAAAAAAATAATCTCATAAATCCATTTTATATACCCTGGTTGGGGTCAAATGCTTCCATGTATTTCTTCATAGTGTTAAGCATGGAGCCGCCCAAAGAACCATCCACGACACGATGATCATAGGATAAAGATAAAAACATCATCTGCCTGATAGCAATGACATCCCCATACTCCGTCTCTAATACAGCAGGCTTTTTGCGTATCGCTCCTAGTGCTAGTATCGCCACCTGCGGCTGTGGAATAATCGGTGTACCCATTACATTACCAAATGTTCCGACATTGGTAACGGTAAACGTGCCACCTTGTATTTCATCGGGTTTTAATTTATTTGCTCTGGCACGCTGAGCCAAATCATTTACTTGCTTGGTAAGTCCTTGTAAGCTCAACTGATCGGCATTCTTTATGACTGGTACAATCAAATTGCCACTAGGCAAAGCTGCTGCCATCCCAATATTAATATCTTTCTTCACGATAATATTGTCTCCTTCTACCGACACATTAATCATCGGATGATCTAGCAAGGCCTTTACAATCGCCTGAATTAATATCGGAGTAAATGTTATCTTTTCGCCATAACGCTCAATAAACTTATCTTTATTTTTTTTGCGCCAATTGACTATATTCGTCACATCTACTTCTATAAACGAAGTGACATGTGGAGAAGTGTGCCAAGAACTCACCATGTGCTTTGATATCAACTTTCGCATCCGATCCATCTCGATGATTTCTACATTGCCTGACGCAACGGTTTGGGCTGTTGCGACAGGTGTAGCCGTCGCCGTCTTCGTTGGCGCCACATTGGTTCGATCAGATTTTAGATAGCTGAGTATATCAGACTTGGTCACTCGATTATTCAGCCCCGTACCAGGAATTTGGCTTAATTCGGCAGCCGAAATACCTTCCGCCTTCGAAATACTCCGCACCAAAGGAGAATAAAAACGCTCATCGTTTGTTGCGGCTACCGCAACGGCTGGCGTACTCACTGGAGCTGTTGGGGCTTCAACCACGACTTTTGCTTGCCCATTTTCTGTCTTTTTCGGTGTCTCAATGACAGAAGGTGTTGCACTCGGCGCGACATCTTCGCCTTCCGTAGCAATGATAGCGATTACTTTTCCTATCTCGACTACATCATCTTCGCTAAACAATATCTCCGCAATAGTCCCTTCAACGGGAGAAGGTACTTCAGAATCCACCTTGTCGGTGGCAATTTCTAAAATAGGTTCATCCAATTCGACGGTATCGCCAACATTTTTTAGCCATTTCAAGATGGTCGCTTCGACTATACTTTCGCCCATTTTGGGCATTACGAGTTCTATTTTTGCCATTTTATTTGATTTTGGTATTTGTCCTGACATTACATCGGGATTGGGCAGTCACAAAGTTAGCTTTCTTTTTCCATAAGAAAAACCTTTCTTAGCAGATTAAGTGCCAAGACTGACGAAAAATCTATGTTTATCAAACGATTATTGCCTAATTGAAGTTTCTTTGTGGCCACTTTATCTTTGGAAGCTACGGCGAGCCATATTGTACCCACGGGTTTTTCGGGGCTACCACCTGTCGGCCCGGCTATGCCTGTAGTGGCGACACCAAAGTCTGTTTCGACCACTTTTCTCACGCCCTTAGCCATTTCTATTGCGGTTTGTTCGCTTACTGCGCCATATTTTTTGAGTGTATCGTGGCTTACGCCCAAAACTTGCTCTTTTACTTCATTGGCATAAGCCACCACAGTGCCTTTAAAATAAGCAGAAGACCCCGAATTAAGCGTCAACAAATGAGCGATATTTCCGCCAGTACAGCTTTCTGCTGTTGCCAGTGTTGCATTTTTCTTTATCAGGAGCTCTCCGATAGCTTGCGCAAAATCCATATCTTTTTCGGCAACGACATAGTCTCCTACGGTTGCGATTATCTTTTTATGAAGATCTTCTGCGGCTTGCGCTAAAATCGCCTTGTCATCATGGATTCCACTAATCCTAAGCCGAATATTCCCTAGCTTGGGTAAATATGCCAAAGACAAAAAAGGGGGGATTTCGTTTTCTACTCCTTCTAATTTTTCCGAAAGGAGACTCTCCGGAATCCCTGCCATTAAAATCGTTTGATGCAAGATATGTTTGTCTCCAGCTTTCGCCAAAAGACGGGGCAATACTTCATTTTGCATGATGACCTTCATCTCTCGGGGTACACCAGGAATCGACACATAAATCTTATCACGCTGCTCAAGCCACATGCCTGGCGCAGTACCCAACTCATTATCTAGCAACGTCGCAGATGCAGGCAAATAACTCTGTTGTCGGTGAGATTCAGATACTTCTACTTGATATCGTTCAAGATTTGCCTTCATTTTGGCGTATGCACCTTCATTAAACACCAACTCCGTCCCAAAATATTTTGCTAAAACTGCAACAGTCAAATCGTCTTTTGTCGGCCCGAGCCCGCCTGTAATAACAATTAAATCTGCCCGATTAGATGCATAATCCAAGGCGCTTACAATATCCGCTGGTTGATCACTCACCGCCATCTTGCCTACGACCGAAATGCCTAATGGTACCAAAAAGCGCGCAAGCCAACCAGAATTCGTGTCTGTGACCTGCCCTATCAGCAATTCATCACCAATCGTAATTATGTATGCATTCATTGTCTAAATTTTGGACGAAGGTAAGCTTTTTTTGCCTTCGGCGTTTAATTGCCTTCGGCGTTCAAATGCCTTTGGCGTTCAAATGCCTTTGGCGTTCAAATTGCCTTCGGCGTTCAATTGCCTTCGGCGTTCAATTGCCTTCGGCGTTTAATTTGCCTTCGGCGTTCAATTTGCCTTTGGCGGTTCAATTGCCTTTGGCGTTCAATTTGCCTTCGGCGTTCAATTTGCCTTTGGCGTTTAATTTGCCTTTGGCGTTTAATTGCCTT
>CAMZKG010000316.1 GCA_947311105.1 uncultured Saprospiraceae bacterium | reverse complement strand
TGAAAGTAGAAGGGCTTAGGGGATGTCGAGCCGAACGGCCGTTCGGGTGTCTAGTAGTCAGATGCTGAAAGGTGAAGGTAAGGGTTGAGTTTACTCCGAAAAGTCGTTGTAGTCTCTAACTAAGGAATAGAGCAAAACTTAATTCGGTTCAATTGTTCAACCGAAACCAGCCTGAAAATTGGGTCTCACAGAATAAAATTTTGCGAAATCTCCAAATCAAAAAGGACATTGGCTTTTCGGAGTGGACTCAAGGTGAAAAGAGGAAATAGGTATCTAAATAGATACAAAAAAAACAGGACTTACTAATTAAAGTAAGCCCTGCGCTAATTTGAATTGGGGGATTCTAACATATTGGGGGGTTAGCCAACCCAAATAAAGCCGGTGTCGTTCTCGCCGCCACCTTTTCTTCTATTTCTTTTCATTGCGGGTTTCTTATAGTGTGAAATAACGTTTCTGTCATATTATTGGCAACAATAATGCCAAAACAATATATTTACACTTTGTTTAATGGTTTATTTTTGCCTTTTTTGTAAAATCTTCGTTAAGCACTGATAACTAATTACTTACGAAGTACGTTTTAGTCGTATGCAAAATTGCAAAGGCAAATGCATTAAAAGTTTAATAACAAAAAACAACAGGATGAAAAAAATAACAGAGCAATCTTCTAAGTATAATCACTTAGAAAAAATGTCAATTAGAGAATTATTGGTCAATATCAACCAAGAAGATGCTTTGGTGCCATTGGCTATTGCCAGAGTGATTCCCGCTATTGAGCCGTTGGTCGCAAAAGTGGTGGAGTGTTTGAGTAATGGAGGGCGGCTGTTTTATATAGGCGCAGGTACTAGTGGGCGTTTGGGGGTGGTCGATGCTTCGGAGATACCGCCTACTTTTGGCGCACCAGATGAGATGGTTATTGGTATTATCGCGGGTGGTGATGCGGCTATTCGGAAGGCGCAGGAGTTTGCCGAAGACAGTAATAATCAAGCTTGGAAAGATATGTCCGCTTTTTTTATTGATGAAAAGGATATTGTGATTGGCATTGCGGCTTCGGGGACTACTCCTTATGTGATTGGAGGCTTGCGCAAATGTCAAGAAATGGGCATTGCGACGGGATGTTTGACCAATAACCCGGGGGCACCCATTACGGAAGTCGCTGATTTTCCGATAGTTATTGAAGTCGGACCAGAGTTTGTCACGGGGAGCACGCGGATGAAGTCGGGAACTTCTCAAAAATTAGTCCTAAATATGATTACTACTTCCGCAATGATTCGGTTGGGTAGAGTAGTGGGCAATAAAATGGTCGATATGCAGCTATCCAATAATAAATTGGTTGACAGGGGGACTAAGATGGTGATGCACGAGACAGATTTGGATTATGACGTTGCCGAAAAATTACTACTTAAAGAAGGTAGCGTCCGAAAAGCGGTCGATGCTTTTAAAGAGATGAAGTCGTGATGCGGAGCCGATTCACGAATTGGCTCCAATACAGCGCCTACCCTGTGGTCTGGCAAATAGAAAAGTCAAACTCTATTCAACACCACATCCAAAATCCCATCCACATCATTGATCCCCAAGACGGGCAAATGGGATACATCCAAGTCTGCATCGGTGACGACAGCGATAATCGAGTCATCATCCCGAAATATCCAGGGTTTATCCATTGCCTTACGATGTACTTCAATTTTGGGATATTTCTCATGTTTAAAACCTTCAAAAAGAATTAAATCAAGTTCGTTTAGTTCCAATTTGCTCATCAGATAGGTCAAATCTGGTTCTTGTTGTTCCATTTCCACCATTAGAGCAAATCTTTTTTTAGAACCGACAATCACCTGTTGCGCTCCAGAAGCTCTAAATTTATAGCTATCCTTTCCAGGCTTGTCGATATCAAAATGATGATGTGTATGCTTGATAACAGCGACATTTAGCCCTTTTTGTTGGAGTTTTTTAATGACTTTCGTCAAAATAGTTGTCTTCCCCGAGCCACTAAATCCCACAAAGCCGAATACGGGTACACCTCTATAATTCATTTTTATTTTTTTATTTTTAACACAACAATTGACTGACAAGCAAGCGAATAGCACAGCCAGCGAACGTCTCAACCAACGAGCGAAGCGAGTGACTCAACCAGAGAGCGAAGCGAACGTCTCAACCAGAGAGCGAAGCGAACGTCTCAACCAACGAGCGAAGCGAGTGACTCAACCAGAGAGCAAAGCGAACGCTCAACCAAAAAGCCGTTCATAAAGCTCTTCCACTTTTGCGAAAGCAACCACCTTGATCCCAAACTTGTCCAAATCCAGTCCTTTCATATTATACTTAGAAATAAACATGATCTCAAAACCCAACCGATCCGCTTCTTGAATGCGTTGGTCAATGCGATTTACTGCACGAATTTCGCCAGACAAACCCACTTCGCCCGCAAAACAATATTTGGAAGGAATCGCCACATTTTCTAACGACGAAATCAACGACGAAATAATCGCCAAATCAAGGGCTGGGTCATCAATCCGAATCCCACCAGCAATATTTAAAAAGACATCATTGAGCCCAAAGGGAAAATTGCCCCGTTTTTCCAAAACAGCCAAAAGCATGGACAAGCGTCTTAAATCAAAGCCCGTTGCCGAACGTTGCGGGTTGCCATAGACCGCACGAGTAACCAACGCCTGTGTTTCAATCAATAGTGGACGTGCGCCTTCCAAGGTTGCGGCGATAGCGCTTCCGCTCAAATCTTCTTCTTTTTGCGAAAGCAATAATTCAGAAGGATTAGAGACTTCTCGCAAACCCGTCGCCTGCATCTCATAAATCCCCAGTTCATCCGTCGAACCAAATCTATTTTTTAACGAGCGCAAAATCCGATAAGTATGGTGGCGATCCCCTTCAAATTGCAAGACTGTATCTACGATATGTTCAAGCAATTTAGGGCCTGCAATCCCCCCTTCTTTGGTGATGTGTCCGATAAGTACGATGGGGATATTGGTTTCTTTAGCATATCGTTGCAGCTCACCGGCACACTCCCGTATTTGGGACACACTTCCCGGCATAGACTCAATCAAAGGAGACGACAAAGTCTGAATAGAATCCACCACAATAAGAGCGGGTTGGAGCTCATTAGCCTGCCGAAAGATGTTTTCGGTGTTGGTTTCTGATAAAATGTAACAATCTGACGGTTTTTCAAGGATTCTTGTCGCGCGCATTTTAATTTGCTGTTCGCTTTCTTCACCAGAAATATATAAGACCTTTTCAGGAATATTAAGGGCGACTTGGAGCATCAAGGTTGATTTTCCGATACCAGGCTCTCCGCCTATCAGCACCAAAGAACCAGGCACAATGCCGCCACCAAGAATTCTATTAAACTCATTATCCGGTGTTTTTAGCCGAAAAAGAGCCGTTTTTTGGATGTCTGCGAGCTTTTTTGGGGTAGAAACGGCTCTTTTACTGTTTTTACCACGCCAAAGCTTTTTGACACTATCTTCCTTAGTTTCTTTCGAAATGACTTCTTCGACCAGTGAATTCCACTCTTTGCAAGAAGGACATTGACCTTGCCACTTAGGCGTACTTGCACCACAATTGGTACAAAAAAATGCTGATTTTACTTTCGCCAAAATTCTATTAACATTTAATTATGAAAAAATATCCTGTCACAATTTGCACCTTTTTGATAAAAAATATACCTTTGTGCCATAATAAAGAGATAACAAGCTAATAAAGCTTTCAAGAATAATTGTTTTCATTTGTTTTTTTGGGGTTATGCAGGGTGCTACGTTTCGACGATAGTGCCCTGTTCTTTTTTGTTGTTACACCAAATAAAGGGGCACAAGTCAAAAAAATCCCCCGTGAATCCCCAAAGAATGAAACAAAGACGTAATTTTGCAAAAAAAAGTTGAAGAAACTAGCCCAACATATAGAAAGTCTAATCTTCGTTTCGGATAATCCCATCAAATTCACAGATATTCAAAGTGTTCTTGAAGAATTATTCGATGCAAAGGTAAACAAAAAAGACATAGACGAAGCCTTAGAAGCCATCAAAACAAGATATAGTTCCGAAGAGTCGGCCATCGAATTGGTCGAAATAGCCAAAGGATATCAGTTTTTGACGAAAGGCGCGTTCCACAATACCGTTGGGATTATGCTCAAGCAAAACTCCAAAAAGAAGCTTTCTACAGCAGCTTTGGAAACTCTATCTATCGTCGCCTACAAGCAACCTGCGACCAAAGGTCAAGTCGAAGCCATCCGCGGTGTGAGTTGCGATTATGCCATGCAAAAACTCCTAGAAAAAGAGTTAATCTCCATGGTTGGGCGAGCCGACACACCTGGTCGCCCACTACTCTATGGGACTAGTGAAAAATTCATGGACTACTTCGGCTTAAAAGACTTGTCCGAATTACCAAAGCCCAAAGAGTTTAAAGTTCATCAAAACACCATCGGCACCCCTGAAAAGGAAGAAGACATCAAGTTTGTTGAAGTGGATGATTCATTTAATGACACCATCATCGTCGCAGACTACGGATATTATGATATGTCCGACATCCCAAATGCCAATCCCCCAAAGGAAGCCATTTTTGATGTAGATGAGTCCTTTGCCGACACAATTATTATTGCCGATTATATCACGAAATAGGCGGTTTGACGGTAGCACAACTCCTAAGCTATTACTTCATCAACTACTTCAACTCTCTCAACGTTTAACGGAGCGACGGCAGCACAGCCCAAAAGACAAGTTGAAGGTTATCGTAAGCGTGTGTCATGGAACGCATCGTGTATGTACCCCGACTGGCGGGGTCAAATTTGGCAATGACCCCAAAAAACAGAACCATCACTAGTCAAATTTGGGGGTGGAGTGCTCAAGTCAGCGGTTTTGTCGGATTCTTGCAAGAGTGTTATACGACGGAACGTTAGCTGTTAATTACGGATAGGGAGTATGTTTCCGAAGGACAATTGAACGCCGCAGGCCAATCAACACGCCTAAGCAATTACTCCTTCAAACACCCAACAACTCCTTCACCACCACAGAAATATCACGACCTGCGGCCTTTCCTGCTAATTGTTTATTAGCGGCACCCATCACCTTGCCCATATCTTTCATGCTTTCGGCACCGACAGATTGAATAATCTCCGCAATAATCGGCTTCAACTCATCGGTAGAAAGCATTTTGGGTAGATACTTGCTAATAACGCTTAGCTCTTCACGCTCAATGACCGCCAAATCTTCCCGATTTTGCTTTTCATAGATAGCTAAAGAATCTTGACGCTGCTTCACCAATTTTTGAAGAATTTTCACTTCTCTAGCTTCATTCATCTCCTGTCCGCTTCCATCTGTGGCGGCCACTTGCAAGGCCGTTTTTATCGCACGAATACCACGCAATGCCACCTGATCCTTAGCTTTCATGGCTGCTAAAAGGTCCTTGGCTATTTTTTTACTTAGACTCATTTTGTTCTTTTTTATACTGAGTAATAATTTTGGTGAGCTCAATAAAAGCTTCCACTGATAATTCTTCTGGCCGTTGCCGGAAAAACGCATCCGATAAGATTTCGGCAGACAACTCGGATTTCAAAGTATTTCGAATCATTTTGCGCCGTTGACTAAAAGTTAACTTAACAAGCCGCTTAAAAGTCTTATCATCACAAGGCAAACTATAATCTGCCTTTCGTGCTAACCGAATCACACCTGATTGAACCCTTGGCGGTGGCGAAAAGTTCCCCGGACCGACGGAAAAAAGATATTCTCCGTCATAATAGGCTTGAACCAACACAGAAGTCACGCCATAGTCCTTATTGCCCGGCCCAGAGACCAGCCGCTTGGCGACTTCTTTCTGAAACATCCCTACCAACTCAGGAATATGCTCCTTGTTGTCCAGCATCCAAAAGATAATCTGTGAAGAGATATTATAGGGAAAATTGCCAATAATAGAAAAATCTTCTCCACCAAAAACATCTTCAAACGCTACCTTCAAAAAATCCGCATGAATAATTTCCAAACCTTCAAACGTCTTCTGCAAGACAGGAATCATGTCATTGTCCAATTCTACGACCTTGAAGGCAATGTTTCGCTTGCGCAAATACTTAGTCATCACCCCTTTTCCAGGGCCTACTTCTAGCGCTTTTCCCGTAGGGATGGCTGCGGCTAAGGCGATATTTTCCGCTATCTCTTCGTTGACAAGGAAGTGTTGCCCAAATCTTTTTTTTGCTTTCACTGTTTATTTATTGATAGATGTTAAACTCCTATCTAGTTGAATCGTTCAATTCATTTAGCCGAAAGGCTGTCCATATCAAAAAAAATATCTATTTTTCCGCAAGGAAATAAAAACACACACTAAATAAGACGCATGAAGCCGCTAAAAATAGGAATTTCGATAGGTGATATCAACGGAGTAGGCCCCGAAGTCATTCTCAAAACTTTTTTGAATACTCAGATGCTAAATCTTTGTACTCCAGTTATTTATGGCTCGTCAAAAGTATTGGCGTACCACAAAAATACTTTTACGGATGTCCATATGAAAATCATCAATCTCCAAGAAGCAGAACGAGCCGCTGATGGTAAAATCAATGTCGTCAATTGTTGGAAAGATAATGTGAGCATAAAACTAGGCGAAGCAACCAAAACAGGCGGCGAATTGGCACAGATAGCCCTAGAAAAAGCTGTAAAAGATCTAAAAGACAATAAAATTGATGCTTTAGTCACCGCTCCAATCAATAAGGCGGCTATGCAATCTTCTGGTTTTCAGTACGCTGGGCACACCGAATATTTGCAAGCAGAAATAGAAGGACACAGCCTAATGCTCATGGTGAGTGACAATATCAAAGTAGGGCTTGCGACCAATCACCACGCCATCAAGGACGTTGCCGAACTCATCACACGCGAACTCATCCTAGAAAAAATCTTCATCCTAAATAAAATCTTAAAACAAGATTTTGGCTATGACAAGCCTGTAATCGCTGTTTTGGGGCTCAATCCACATGCTGGAGATGATGGCGCCATCGGGCAAGAAGACAAAAAAATTATTCGTCCCGCAGTCGAAGCTGCCAAAAAGAAAGGGGTTTTAGTCAACGGACCTTTTCCTGCCGATGGCTTCTTTGGATCGGGAGAGTACCGCAAATATGACGTCGTATTGGCGATGTATCACGACCAAGGCTTGATTCCTTTCAAATTACTTTCTTTTGGGGAAGGCGTAAACTTTACGGGCGGTTTAGAGCTAATTCGGACATCTCCGGATCACGGTACCGCCTATGATATTGCCGGCAAAAACTTGGCAAATCCAGCTTCTTTCCGCAAGGCTATCTATGCGGCGATTGACATTGTTCGTTCTCGTAAGAGATACATGGAAGACCACGCAAACCCAATTGTCAAACGAACCAGCAAAATGAAAGAGTTTGCACATGATGATGATGTTCCGCAAGGCTAGTAGTTATTTGTGGTTGCTAGCTTTTGTTGTGTTTAGTAGCTGCCAGGGGGATTCCAAGGTAAAAAAGCACATTCTGCTTCCCAATAAAGTATTCACGTTGGTGGATTCGACTCGTTTGGAGCTGCCCCCTAGCTTTATCCTTTCGGAAAATTTGAACTCTGAAAATCAATTGGTCGCAGAAGTCTATGCTGATTTTTTAGCTAACCTTGACTCGCCACCGATGAAAGTCACTTTTTTTGTGGACTCATTAAAGCCCAACCACCATCTCGCTTCTTACTTGGTGGATTACCAACCATACAACCAAAATATGGCGGCGCTACTCAACTCCAAATTGACCCAACAATTTCAGCATTTTGATGAGCATCAAGCAGCTTATACCGTTTCGAAGGTTGAGTCTATGCAATATGCTTCGACTGCTTGGAAGGCGTTGAAGTTCAAATTTGAATTGACAGAGAGTCCTTCCGAAGAAGATACCAATCCTAGCCCCCAAAAATCTTTTGCCACCATTTTTTATTATAATGGACAAAACAAGGCTTATTTCTTCCTAGAGTATTTTGACAAAAAAGATGACCTTGATGCTTATTTACGGAAAATCCATCTTGTATCCCAACCCGAATCGTAAGAATGTACCCTTCTGGAAGGGTACCTAGGGTATTAGTCCCTAAGGTACGATTGAGCATATAAACATGGAATAATTAATTTAAAGGTAGGGTTAAGTATTTGATTTAACCATATCAAACAAAAACCAAAGTTATGAAAGTTTTTATCGTTTTTATTTTTGTCTTCAGCTTCTTTTTTGCGAAAGCGCAGACGCCGTATGTGCCGATGACTGATGGGGATAAGTATTGGGAATATACAATTATCGGTGATCCAAATGTTAACTATGGTCAATATTTGGATGGTCTGATGGGAGATACCATTGTGGATGGAATGACATATATGAAGTATTATCGTTTTAATTCTAGCTTCTATGATGGGAAGGCGCATGTCAAAAGTAAATCCTTAGTTGCATTGGTCAGGGACGATATTCCTGCGAGAAAGGTATATATAAAACCGATGATTGCCAACGCACCCTATATGTGTAGTCCGCAAGAGTATTTAGCGTTTGATTTTTCTTTGGAACAGGGGGATACTTTAAATGAATGTGCTAGGGAATTTGTCAAACCTATATGGGATACGACGGCTCAATGGGGGCTCGTGGATACGATTACTACAAAATTTTTAATCGGAAAACAACGAAGAGTCATAGATACAAAAGGGCAATCTACTTTTGTCGGTCTATTACCGGGTGCATACACTTTGAATATCGTCGAAGGGGTGGGCGTTGCAATCAATGAAAATGGTGGTTTTGGTCTTTTTCAATATTGTGAGCCTTATAATTATGAAATATTGGCTACATATTGTGAAGGGAGCTGGGAGGAATGTCATATTATCTCTAGTAGTCACGATGTATTGAGTCGAGGTCAAGTGGAATTGTCTCCGAATCCAGTAGGTGATTATCTAACGGTGTCTTTACCAGATGTTTATGGTGCATCTACAACGATTTCTTTTTATGATTTGACAGGACGTTTTTTGCACAAGCAGCAGGTTCTGCCAGGACGTAATGTGTTGACTATCAGTGCTTTACCGAAAGGGGTGATTTTTTATACGGTCCTTTCGGAAAAAGGTATTTTAAAAAATGGGAAGTTGATTAAAAACTAGGGATATGGAATATGATTTACAGTAAGGTTTACCCAATGTTCGTTTAATCGACATAAATCAATAATACTCGATGGAGCATCCCTTTTATAACGTTTAGTAAACCACATGGTTATTCTTGGGGAGATTATACTAAAATAAACCCGAATCGTAAGAATGTACGCACAATTAGAGTGGCTTTTTCAACGCTCTAAATTTTATGAAAAAGCACATCTGCAATACCCTGTTTTTCGGGTACTTCGTTAATTCATGTCACGAAATAATGACATAAATCACCAGCTACTCTCGACAAAGTCGGCAAAAACCCAAGTTATTCTCCCTACATTTGGTGTTTAAAAAAATAACCAATGAAAAAGAAAAAAACATGGGCAGAGCCCTATAAAATCAAGATGGTTGAGCCCGTCTTTATGACCACGAAGGCACAACGCAAAAAGTACATCAAAGAAGCAGGTTACAATACTTTCTTGCTCAAATCCAAAGATGTATATATAGACTTACTTACAGATAGTGGAACTTCCGCCATGAGTGACCGCCAATGGGCTGGGCTCATGATGGGTGATGAAGCTTATGCGGGTAGTCGCAACTTCTATGCCCTCGAAGAAGCAGTACAGCATTATTACGGCTATAAGTACTTAGTGCCTACTCACCAAGGACGTGCCGCAGAGCACATCATTTCCCAATTGATGATCAAAAAAGGAGACTATATCCCCGGAAATATGTATTTTACCACGACACGGCTACACCAAGAATTAGCGGGTGGCAAGTTTGTCGATGTCATCGTAGATGAAGCACACGACCCCGAAAGCACCTTCCCTTTCAAAGGAAATATCGACCTGAAAAAGTTAAAAAAGCTGATTAAAGAGAAGAGCGCAGACAAAATTCCCTACGTCAGTATTGCCACAACGGTAAACATGGCTGGTGGGCAGCCCATCTCCATGAAAAACCTGAAAGCCGTTCGTAAAATCACCAAAAAGCATGGGATTGCGATCATTCACGACATGACTCGCGTCGCAGAAAATGCTTTTATGATTCAGCAAAAGGAAAAAGGCTATAAAAAGAAAACGGTCGCTGAAATTGTCAAAGAAATCTGTGATTTGACCGACGGTGCAACCATGAGCGCCAAAAAAGATGCTTTGGTGAATATCGGTGGTTTCCTTGCCTTAAACGACCCAGATTTGTTTGATAAAGCTAGAAATATGGTTGTTGTTTACGAAGGTTTGCACACTTACGGCGGTATGGCCGGAAGAGATATGCAGGCATTGGCCATCGGTATTGGAGAATCGGTTTCTTGTGACCACATCCGAGCGAGAGTGGGTCAAGTTCAGTATCTTGGACAAAAGTTTTTGGATGCAGGTATTCCTATCGTAAAACCGATTGGGACACACGGTATTTTCTTAGATGCTAAGGCTTTTTTGCCGCATTTGTCGCAAGATGAATTTCCTGCCCAAACACTTGCCGCAGAGCTGTACTTAGACTCGGGTATTCGAGCAATGGAACGCGGGGTGGTTTCCGCAGGACGTAATCCCAAAACGGGAAAACACAATTATCCTAAGTTAGAATTGGTTCGTCTGACCATTCCACGTAGGGTCTATACCCAAGCCCACATGGATTTAATTGCCGAATCTGTAGAAAATGTGTACAAACGACGTAAAAAAATTCAGGGGCTAAAAATGGTTTATGAGCCCGAATACTTACGCTTTTTTCAAGCTCGTTTTGAGAAAATCTAAACCCTTTCGGGAAAAAATAAAAGCACAGGCAATTATTGTCTGTGCTTTTTTTATTAATTTACGGAATACAAAAAAATAAACCAATCTGCGTTAATATAAAAGATGTTCATCTAAAAATATTGAAACTGATGGGATCAAGGTATAATAAATATTATTTACGGATTTAAGTGTGGGAAATGTCGGAAAGGATACTTCTGAGAGTTGGATTAATTCCATCTTCTTTGTTATGAATTTAGTAACACTAATGAAAGTTGCGGAGAAGTATGCTTTTTTTTATAATTTTAGGAAAAATCGAGTATTATTGAATCTTTTTAGCAAAATATGGGACATTATAAATTGTTTTTTGGTTAGAAAGACATGTGATATATCAAAATTATACTAATGTTTGCCGTGGAGAAGCTCGAAAATCAGCAAACCCTAAGTAGCTCGATACTGACAAAAATATTATTTCTTACTTCTCTTCTTCCTTGCTAATCAGTCGTAATCCCCATAGTCCTTTGTCGGATGTAGTTCAACATTGGATTAATCGCTAGGTCTTGCCGAGCGTTCATAGTCCTATTTATTGGCATTCGTTTTTCTATTTTCTAATCGTTACCAATTGTCCATTAATAGCATCAAATACAATAAAGTAATAATTATTGATTTCTTTAATTTCGGCCTCTCCGTCAGATACGGAAACACTTGTTGGTTTAAAAGTTAATTGGACAGCATAG
>CAMZKG010000315.1 GCA_947311105.1 uncultured Saprospiraceae bacterium | reverse complement strand
TTTTTGGTCTTTAGTCTTTGGGGCGCTCCTTCGTCGCTTTTTGGTCTTTGGTGCTGCCGCAGCGGCTTGTTCCGTGGTTGTTGGGCGTTTTGGTTTGACTTTTTGGCTTTGTGATTGTTTTTGGTCTTTGGTCTTTGGTGCGCTCCTTCGTCGCTGTTGGTCTTTGGTGCTGCCGCAGCGGCTTGCATCTTGGGCGTACACTTTTCAGGGTTAGGTTTTAAGCTTTTTTTCCATTTTATAGTGCTTTATGCCTACTTCCGTAAAGGGTCGCCCCACTTTTTTATACTTTAATTTCTTATAAAAGGGTAATGCCACATCTCTCGCATTTAGAACGATTTTTGTGTAGCCGTTGGTCAGCGCCCAGTTTTCGGACTCTTTTACTAGTTGGGTGCCGACTCCTTTCCCCTGAAAAGGGTTGTCCACTGCCACTTGCCGCATTTTTAAAACCGAGTCGTCTAAAATATGAAATACTAGACACCCCATCAATTGGCATTGCGCATTGTAACAGGCAAAATGGACCTGATTATACTCTTCTTGAATGTCAACAATATCAAACACTAAATTAAGCGGCTTGCGCAAAATACGATCCCGCAGCGCCATTAACTCATCAAAAGCAGGGGTCGCAAAGGGGACTAAATAAATGGAATTTTGCATTTTTTTGGGTTTGTGCACAAGGTAAGAAATATTTTTGCTCCTTCGTCGCTTTTTGGTCTTTAGTCTTTGGGGCGCTCCTTCGTCGCTTTTTGGTCTTTAGTGCTGCCGCAGCGGCTTGTTCTGTGGTTGTTGGGCGTTTTTGTTTTGATTTTTTGGCTTTGATGACGTTTTTTTGGTCTTTAGTCTTTGGTGCTGCCGCAGCGGCTTGCTCTCGTGACGTACACTATGACAACTAAATCTACCTATTTTTTGTTTATCCCGCATGCATAGAACGGACGCATTTAATTTTTTGCGCAAGCTGACGCTGCGGAGACTTTGGAATATGACCAAGGTATATAGTTCTTTTCAATTGACCAAGCTGCTCAATAAGCCTATCCAGTGGGGTTTGCCCATCACCGTAGCTATCGAGCCGACAACTGCCTGCAACCTTCGCTGCCCCGAATGCCCGAGTGGATTACGCGCTTTTACGCGAGAAACGGGTAATCTTGCGCCTGATTTTTTCCGCAAGGTGATGAATGAAATTGGGCGAGACATTAATTATTTGATTTTTTATTTTCAGGGCGAGCCTTATATTAATCCCGATTTTTTGGAGATGGTGCAGTATGCTTCCGCAAAAGGCATCTATACGATTACTTCTACTAATGGGCACTTCCTTTCGGAAAAAAATGCTCGGGAGACCATTGAGTCAGGGTTGGATCGAATTGTCATCTCTATTGATGGCACGACCCAAGAAGTATATGAGCAGTATCGAAAAACGGGGACTTTGGAGACGGTTTTGGCAGGAGCACGAAATATTGTTCATTGGAAAAAAGAATTGAAATCTAAGACGCCACATATCGTTTTTCAATACCTTGTTGTGCGACCGAATGAACATCAAATTGACGACGCCAAACGGCTTGCCCAAGAGATAGGAGTGGATGAAATTAAATTTAAAACGGCGCAGGTTTATGACTATAAAAACGGTAATCCACTTATTCCTACGATTGACAAATATTCTCGTTACCGAAAAAACAAAATAGGGGAGTACGAGCTCAAAAATGAACTCTCAAACCACTGTTGGCGCTTATGGCACTCGCCTGTAATCACTTGGAACGGCTTGGTTGCCCCCTGTTGTTTTGACAAGGATGCCAGTCATCAGCTTGGCGATTTGACGAAAGTCTCTTTTCAAGATATTTGGCAAAATGATGATTATCAGGCATTTAGACTGCGAATCATCAAAGGACGTGATCAGATTGATATTTGCCGTAATTGCTCGGAAGGGGGGAAAGTTTGGGGGTAAATACGCTAATTGTTTTTCGACGCTAATTTTCCCTAATTACGCTAATCACGACATAGCTTAATTTGTGTAATTGGCGTAATTCGTGTCTGTTCTTGTGCTAATCTCCAATAATTTTACTATCAGATAATTGTAATTCGCACAATTCGTGTCTTAATCCCTATATTTGCGCAAGCAAGTATCCTATATGAAAATACTCACCATCAATTATTCTGACATCAACGGCGGCGCAGCTATTGCGGCTTACCGATTGCACCGTGCTTTGTTAGCTGCTGGCCACGATGCAGTTATGTTGGTGCAAGTAAAAGAAACGGATGATCCAACAGTGATTGGGCCATCGGGCAAATTTGGCAAACTAAAAGGCCTACTCCGCCCAGAAATCGACAAGTATATCATCAACCGATATAAAAATCGTAGCCAAACACTCTTTTCTCCCGGCTGGCTTCCTTTTAGCAATATCATAAGCACAATTGAAAAAATAGATCCAGATATTATTCACTTTCACTGGATAGCCAATGCCTTTTTTCCAATTAAAGACTTTGCAAAAATAAACAAACCTGTGGTCTGGTCATTACACGACATGTGGGCATTTACGGGCGGCTGCCACTATGACGAAGAATGTGGACGATATAAAGACTCCTGCGGCAGCTGCCCAGTACTAAAAACCAACAAGAAAAAGGACATCAGCCGAAGGTTGCTCAAAAAGAAAAAACATGCTTTTGCGGGCATCCGAAACTTAACCGTCGTCGGGCTCTCCCAATGGATGGCAGAATCTGCAAAATCTAGCTACCTATTTAAGGATCGGCGTGTGGTTAATATTCCCAATGCTTTTGACACTCATCAACTGCGCCCCATCAACTTTAAGACAGCGAGAAGCCTATTGCGACTTCCTTTGGACAAAAAGTTAATCGTTTTTGGTGCGATGAATGCCGCTAGCGACCCTAGAAAGGGGTTTATGGAGCTATCGGAAGCCATAGAAAAACTGGATGTTTGGAATGCAGAGTTGGTCATATTTGGGGCGTCAAAACCTGCTAATCCGCCTTACTTTAAATATCCTGTACACTATTTGGGCAAGCTCAAAGATGAGTTGACTATGCAATTGCTTTACAGTGCTTCGGATGTTGTGGCGGTGCCTTCAATTCAAGAAAATTTATCCAATGTCATTATAGAAAGTTTGGCTTGTGGTGCACCAGTGGTTGGATTTGACATCGGTGGCAACAGCGACATGATTGACCATAAGCACAATGGCTATCTCGCTCAACCTTTCGACACTCAAGATCTTGCGAATGGCTTGCAATGGGCATTGGAGCACCCTATCTACAACAAAGTCTCTCAGAATGCTAGAGAAAAGGCCGTAAAAACCTATGACCAAAGTGTAGTGGTGCCGCAGTATGTGGCTCTTTATGAAGAGATGTTGAAGGGGTAAGCTTACTCCGAAAATTCGTTATTGTCTCTAACTAAGGAATGGAGCAAAACTTTATTTGGTTCAATTGTGCAATCGTGCAATTGTTCAACCGAAACCAGCCTAAAATTATTATCAATAGGAGCCTACAGAATAAAATTTTTAAGATCAAGGGTTTACAAAAAATTGGTTGTTTTCTAAAAAACTCCAATTCAAAACAAGAACGGACAAGCTTTCATAAACTAAAAACCGACAATCCCGGACTCATCTAGTACCGAAACTTGAATGCCAACCTTGTATTTTGTCCATTTTTTTGCACATTAACCTTGTATTTTGTCCATTTTTCAATTACTTTTACCTTGTAAAATAGCCAAAAATGCTAAAAAGACAAATTTACCCCCCCTTCAAAATAGAAAAAAATATTATCTCACTCCCTTTATATGGACTAGAGTATTTCATGCTAAACATTCCACTCCAAACCGCTTCACCCACCGATTAAACGCAATAATTCGCCAAATGACCATAGGCTCTTTTATTGTCAAGATAGCGGGGGTTACGATACCTTTTAAATTCAAGATAGCGTCATCTAGCTCCCTTCGAATAAAATCGTCATTACGCTTCATCCATTCACCGAAAGGGGTTTCATAGCCCATTTTATCGCATCGTGTATAGACTTCTACAGGCAAGATGTCTTTTAGGGATTCTCTAAGAATAGATTTTCTTTTTGCATTTTTAATTTTAAATCTATCGGGCATTTTAATTAATAATTCTACCAACCGATAATCCAAAAAAGGCAGTCTTGACTCTACCGAGAATGCCATTGAATTTCGGTCTTCGTAATGCAATAGAGCGGGTAGGCCTACTTCAGAAATTAAATTTAAGGAGACTTCTCTGATGGTCGATTCAGGTTTTCTTTGATAGGATGCTTGCGCAAAACTAGCATCTAGCCAATTGATTTTTTGTTTTCCCTTTTTTGCGAAAGCTGCCGCCTGACGAAAAGCATCTTTGGGACTGATACTGTGCAACTGAAAAAAAGCAACGAATTCCCTAGGTAGTCGAAGTGGAGATTTTTTAAGTAAATTTTTAAAATAGGGTTTATAAAATTTTGGATATCCTGCTAATACTTCATCGGCTCCTTGACCATCTAGCATGACTGATATATTCTGCGCTTTTGCTTTACTAAACACTTGATACTGAGTATATAACGCTGGCCAAACAATCGGCTCATCATGCAACCAAGTCATCCTATCCAACTCCTTTGGGAATTCTTCCAAATCTGGAAATGTTTTAAATGAAACCACATCTGTTTTCTCAACCACCGCATCCATCCAAGGTCGCTCATCATACCCTTCTTCCGCAAAACAGGCAGAAATGGTTTCTACTTGCCCTTTGAGTTGAGCCATTTTACAGACGATAGACGAGCTATCCAAACCACCCGATAGTGCCGACCCCGACTTAACATCCGAAATCATTCGCAAGCGAACGGCATCTTCAAATAAGGTTTTAAACGAATCTATTGCTTCGGAAAAAGTCATGGATTCATCTGTCTTTACTTGCGTCAAATCGTAATAGGAATAAATATCCATCTTCTTTCCCGCAAGATCAAAAATCATATTACTCCCCGCAGGCAAAGCATAGACACCTTCAAACATTGTTTCTAGTGTATGCATATGATACCCAACAGATAAAAAATCGAATGCTCTTCTTTTGTTCAATATCGGTTTCCAATCGGGTAAAAAGGTCAGTTGCTTAGGTTCAGAGACCATCGCAAAAAAATCTTTCGTTTTTCGCCAATAAAAAGGTTTTATCCCAAAGCGGTCACGGGAAGCAAATAGTTTATTATTTTTAATATCAAAAATCACAAAAGCCCACATTCCATTAAACTTCCTTACGCATTTTTCACCCCAGAAATCATAAGCCGCCAAGACCACTTCAGTATCTGTATTGGAAGCAAATTGATAGCCATGAAGCATCAGTTCATCCCGTATCACTTGATAATTATAGATTTCACCATTATAGGTAATGACATTATGATGCGCACTCATAGGTTGCGCCCCTTTGTCCGAAAGGTCAATAATAGATAGCCGCCGATGACCAAAAGCAAAGCCATCACTATAATAAAACCCTTCGCCATCGGGACCCCGATGAGCAATCGCTTGAGTCATATTTTGCATTATCTCCTTAGAAAGCTTACTTTTGCTCAAGGAAACGACGGCCGTTATTCCACACATAAAATGAATTCATTGACGAATAAAGACAAATATAGGGCATTTTGCGAGACTCGGGATGATATTCCTATTTTCTCAGAGCCGTGGTGGTTGGATGCGGTGTGCGTAGATGGAGACTGGGATGTATGCCTTGCGGAAAAAAGCGGTATTATTCAAGGTGCAGTGCCTTTTTATCAAACTACCCTAAAAGGGCTAAAAGTCATCCGAATGCCTTTGCTAACGC
>CAMZKG010000314.1 GCA_947311105.1 uncultured Saprospiraceae bacterium | reverse complement strand
TGGGGATAATCGCCACAAAAACCGCGGAATAAGCGGGGATTATGTCGATGGCATCCTAAAAAGATTGCCCGTTGTGCTTGAAAAACACCCCAAAGCCATTATTTTGATGGCTGGGACAAATGATTTATTGATGGGGATGCACCCCAAAAAATTAATGACTTATTACCGTAAGGTGGTCGAAAAAATTAGAGCAGATAGTCCAAACACGAAATTAGTGATTGAGTCTGTCTTGCCAATAAATACAAAAAAATGGGTGTTGCCCCAAAAGAATCAAGCGATTTTGGAGTTTAATGAATTACTTCAAGATCTGGCGAAAGAAAAAGGGTTAGTCTATATTGATTTGCATAAAAAAATGCGGGATGAGACTGGCTTATTGAACGAAAAATATACTTTTGACGGCATCCATTTGAGTGGTGATGCGTATTTAGTGTGGAAAAAAACATTAGACCCTGTGGTCGAGCAGTTATGATTTTTAACAGTTTAATATTTCTTAAGTTTATCGCTGTTTTCAGCGTGCTTTACTTCGTCTTGAAGGGGCGACCACGGTTGTGGTTGATGTTTTTTGCCAGTTATTTTTTCTATGGCTGGTGGGATTGGCGTTTTTTGTCGTTGATAGTGATTTCGACCATAGTGGATTTTTTGGTGGCTCAAAAAATGCACGCCACTGACGACTCGCAACAACGAAAACGGTTACTTTGGGTAAGTATGTTAGTCAATTTGGGCTTTTTGGCCTTCTTCAAATACTTTAATTTCTTTGCGGCTTCCTTTGAAGACATGGCCAATAGTATGGGGCTACATCCTGGAGATATGACCTTGCATATCATTTTGCCGATGGGTATTTCGTTTTATACTTTTCAGACGATGAGTTATACGATTGATGTCTATCGCAAGGATTTGGAGCCCGAAAAAGACTGGTTGAAGTTTGCGACCTTTGTCTCTTTCTTTCCCCAACTGGTCGCTGGGCCGATTGTGAGAGCGTCAGATTTTTTGCCACAATTTCAGAAGTCGCATGACTTTGATTGGAACCGACTGATAACAGGAACGGGGCGGGTGATTTGGGGATTCTTCAAAAAAGTAGCGATAGCCGACTCGATAGCGGTCATCGTTGATCAAGTATGGGCCAATCCCGAAATGCACTCTTCGTCTTATGTTTTGATAGGATTGATATTGTATTCCTTTCAGATATATTTGGATTTTTCGGGGTATTCGGATATAGCGATTGGGCTGGCGCGTATTTTTGGATTTGACTTTCCAGAAAACTTTCGGACGCCTTATTTCTCGAAAGGATTTTCAGAATTTTGGAAGAGATGGCATATTTCGTTGTCTAGTTGGCTAAGAGATTATTTGTATATACCGCTAGGTGGCAACCGCGGGGGGCAGTTTGGGACATACCGTAACTTAATGATTACCATGCTGTTAGGTGGTCTATGGCATGGAGCTAGTTGGAATTTTGTGGTATGGGGCTTTTTGCATGGGCTCTATCTCATCTTGGAGCGTTTTGTGGGTCAGCCCATCGGGCGTTTTATGAAAGGGAAGCTCCATGTGCCTAAGTGGGCATGGTCTGGACTAAGTATTTTGGCGGTTTATACATTGACAAATATAGCCTGGGTCTTTTTTAGAAGTGGGGATTTTCATACGGCGATGGTTATATTTCAGCGTATTGTCTCTTTCGAGAATTTTAATTTTTCGAGTGTCCCCAATAAATTTTTAATCATCAAAGGCTTTTTCTTAATTGGTATTTTGTTGTTTATTGAAATTACTAATTTTAAAGTGCACTACAATAGTTTGGCATTGCGCAAGCCAGTGATAGGTGCCCTTGGTTATTCGATATTAATACTGTTGATTGCGTTATTTGGGACATTTGGCGCAAGCGCATTTATCTACTTTCAATTCTAAGTCATGCTGAAGAAAAGATTAACTTGGTTGGTTTTATTGTTGGTTTTTACTTTTGTGGGAGACCGACTCGGTGGCTGGGTATTGGGTAAGATACGCGATAAAAGTAATTTTAGGTACTCTCGATTATATACAGGTCGTGCGAAGGCAGATATTTTGTTGGTTGGTAATTCTCGTGGATTGCCGCTTTTTCAGCCTTACGTCGAAGAAGCCACTCACAAAAAAACATTGAATTTAAGTTACAACGGCTTACCCAATTATTTGGGTGTTGCCTTTGTCTTGGATTATCTCGATCGCTATCCCGCACCCGACGAAATTATCTATGATATCACGATATGTAATGGTGGCAATCCGCCGCTGACAATTGGGATGGGCCCTTATGCGAAATATTCGCCACGAGTGGATAGTTTGGTAAAAGCTGTTTCTGATCAGGACACGACAGGGAGCTATGATTTTGCTTGGAAGGGGCAACAATTTTCGCATTTATACCGCTACGATAGCGAAGTATTTTTGCAGATGCCTTACTATTTGAACAAGTCGGATGAGTTTTGGCTCATGGATCGGGTCATACCCCAAGCGATGATTGATGACATGCCTAATTTTAAGCCTTATCCATTTAATATCTGGCCTTCGATGCTGGTGGACTTACGTCAAATGGTTCACGTTGCGGAAGCGAAAGGTACTAAGGTAAAATTTATTGTCGGGCCCTATTATCCGGGTTATGCGGATAAACTGCCCAATCTGGATGAGTTGATTTCGACGGTGAAAGAAGCGACGGGACTACCTGTCCATGACTTTAGCCGCGGCCTTTCGGAAAGCACGTATTTTGCTGATTATCAACACCCTAACTTAAAAGGAAGCAAGGCCTATATTGACTTGTTGAAGGAGGCTGGGGTGTTTGAGTAGGGGGTAAAGGGTGTAAAGGTGTAAAGGGTGTAAGGGTGTAAAGGTGTAAAGGGTGTGTAAAGGTGTAAAGGGTGTAAAGGGTGTGTAAAGGTGTAAAGGTGTAAGGGTGTAAAGGGTGTAAAGGTGTAAAGGTGTAAAGGGTGTAAAGGGTGTGTAAAGGTGCAAAGGGTGTAAAGGTGTAAAGGGTGTAAGGGTGTAAGGGTGTAAAGGTGTAAAGGGTGTAAAGGGTGTGTAAAGGTGTAAAGGGTGTACAGGGTGTAAAGGGTGTAAGGGTGTAAAGGGTGTAAAGGGTGTAAAGGGTGTAAAGGTGTAAGGGGGTGACAGGTGTAAAAGGTGAAGGGGGGGCAAGGTAAAAGTTGCCATCAACAAAAGTCATAGGACTGTCCCCCGTCTGGCGGGGTCAAATTTGCCAATCCCCCCCAAAAAGGGAGAAAAGGTCACTCAAATTTGGGGGTGGATAACTCAAAAATCTAGCAATCCAGCCAATCGGTAGAACAACTGCACGCTATTACTGGAAGAGAGATCATTTTCCTTCAAATAGAGTATTTTTTTATAGGATTAATATCTATATTTGCAAAAATAAATATTTTGTTTTGCTAATGAGAATCGGTTATCGTTTTCTTTTTTGCGAAAGCAAGGCAAGTAGGGACATTTTTTTGGGGCATAGAATCTTGAAAATCAAGCATTTTGGAGATGAAAACTAGCATTTTTGAATATTAGTGCGTATATTTGTCCACTGAATCGAAGAACAAAGTCGATTTATTGTCTAAAGCTCCCCCCTAATAAATTTCCCGATTTATTAATTGTTGAATTTTCAACGAGAGCAGACTATGAGAAACACACTAAGTTGGTTGTTTCTTGCAATATGTATATCTTTTGTACTGAATCCTTTAGATGTATCCGCAAGAAAGACTGAATCTATTCCAATTCACTATGGTGTCCATTTGACATCTTTCCCAAATATTTGGATGGCTCCTTTGGCTTGTCCCAATCCACCAGTGATTGGCTCCATTGATATTACAAATACTTCTTGCGGGAGCAATGTAGGAGCGGTTACCATCAATATGGTTGGCAATTCTTCGGATTATACGTATGCTTGGTCTAATCTGGCTACCACGAATACTTTATCCAATCTCTATGCAGGTTTTTATCGGGTAACGATTACGGATCCTTCGGTGCCTGATTGTTCTATTGATACTTTTGTGATTATTCAAAATACGGATGGTCCGACAGCGACTATATCGGGTGCGGTGCCTACGACGTGTGAGTCGGCTAATGGACAAGCCACACTTTTGCCAGATACTTATAGCTACCAATGGGATGATTTGGTGGGAAGTAATACAAGAAATAATTTGAGTAATCGGACATATTCTGTGACGGTGACTGACCCTGCGACTAGCTGTTATAGTGTGATGACGGTCAATGTTGGCTCGACGAATCCCTTAGGCTCGACTGTGTCGATTACGGAACCGGCTACCTGTAACCAATCGAATGGGTCTGCTGCCGCTGATGTGACGGGGGGGACAGGCGATTATAGTTATAGTTGGGGGACGATGTCCACTACTTCGACTTTGCCGCCAGGAGATTATGTTTTGACGGTGACGGATAATGGCAATGGGTGTGTTGATTCTGTGGCTTTTACGATGATGAATGCCAATTCCATAGGCACAATTGAGTTAACTTCTGTCAATTCCGCATCTTGTAATGGGGGAAGCGATGGAGAAGCTATCTTTACGACTACGGAAGGATTTCCCTTTGGCGAGCCTTCGTCTATTTTGATTAAGGATTTTGATGGGCTTCCGCAAAATAATGGTTTTCTGTCGGCTGGGTCTTATATGGCGTATCTTTTGGATGCAGGGGGCTGTATCGCGGATTCGACGCAAGTCCAAATGACCGAAAATACATCACTCAATGCCGTCGCAAATGTCATTGCACAGACTTGTACGGTGGGCGGTATTATTACTTTGAATGTGACTGGGGGAGTGCCGCCTTATACTTATGATTGGGGGGATTTGGCGGGGACGGATGATCCCAAAGATAGAACAAATCTAGTTGATGGTAATTATTTGGTCACGGTACATGATGACCTGGGCTGTCAGTTTGTTTTGGGCGTTAATGTAGGCAATGAGTGTGGGACAGGGGCTTGTACGAATCCTGTGATTATTACGGATGTGGTGATAGGTCAGTCCGTCTGTGGGCTGTCCAATGGTAGTGCCAAGGTCTTGATAAATGGTGATCCTGCTGATTATCTATGGGAATGGTCTCCACAAGTGGGGGTATTGATTGCACCAGGCAATGAGCGCCAGTCTTTGGGATTGGGTACTTATTCGGTGACGATTACAGATAAGCTAAATAATGCTTGCTTTACGAGCAAGTCTTTTGCGGTGACCAATAGTAATGGGCCGCAGGTGACAGTGACTTCTACAACACCCGTGGCTTGTAATACGACCAATGGGGGGGCAACATTGAGCCCTGCTTCTTTGACTTATACTTGGGCGGACGGTAGTCACCTTGCGGAAAGAACAGACTTGGCAGATGGGTATCATTTTGTGACGGTGACAGACGGGTCTTGCGACAATATCGTGACCGTTTATATTAAAGATACAAAAACCTTGGATGCAAGTTATTCGGTCAATAACCAACCTACTTGTGGGCAAAGTAATGGCTCGGTAACCATAACTGTCAATGGCTCAGGGAGTTATAGCTATGATTGGGGGGCTGGAGCGACCAATAACGGGATGGCCGCCGGCAATTATGCGGTGTTGGTTGCTGATTTAGTGACGGGTTGTGATACGGTTTTGAATATTATTTTGAATGATGAGATACCAGGGGCGTCAGTGACTATCAATGGGGATGTGTTTACGTCTTGTGCTGGTAGCAATGATGGGATGGTGGATTATACGGTGGATTATTTTTCTGGGTTTGCAGCGCCTGCGACCATCGAAATATGGAATCATGCGGATAGTGTGGTGACTAACGGAGAGTTATTTGTAGGACCGCATTGTGTGGTAGTGAAGGATGCCAATGGATGTATTGCGGGGCAAGCGTGCTTCTTTGTCAATTCGCCATTGGCGTTGAGTGTATTTTCTTCGGTGACGCCCGTTACTTGTGGGGGGCAGGGGGCTATTGATTTGACCGTTACGGGTGGCGAAGGGGGATATACTTATGACTGGGCGGATGTGCCTGGTATGGATGATCCCGAAGATAGAATGGGAATTGGCTCGGGGACATATTCGATAACGGTAACTGATGGACACGGTTGTACGGCTATTCAAGATGTGATCAATGTCGCGGATGTATGCGGATGTGATGCCTTTGCCGGCACGTTGACAGTGGATAGTACGGATATTTGTGACCAAAAACCTAATATGTTGATTTCGGCAGTACCAGATGGCAATGCTGTTGTCCCTGCGGGCTATGTCCAAAAGTACTTATTGACAAAATTTGCAGATAATATCGTCTATAAGATTTCGGATAGTCCTGTTATATCGGTGGCTGGTTCGGCACGATTTATCATCCATTCTTTGGTGTATGATCCTGCTGTTTTTGATGTAAGTACGATAGAGCTTGGGACGACTACGATATTTGAGATTAATAATCAATTGATCCAGGGTGGGGGACTTATTTGCGCAAGCTTAGACATGGTGGGCGCCGAAGTATTAGTCAATAAATGCACCGTCTGCAACCTGCCCCAACCCACGGCTTCTGTAGTAGATGCGCATTGTGGGATGACGGATGGGAGTATCGACTTACAATTTTCGCAAGATACAACAGGATTTGTATTTAAGTGGTCTCCGAATGTGGGGAGTACATCATCTATTTCAAATATAGAAGCAGGTGCTTACTACGTGACTATCAGTGAGTACGGTGATGCGACTTGTAGTATTTCCAAGACCATAGTAGTGACCAATGTAGATGGCCCAGTGGTGACGATAGATTCGATAGCACCGACCATATGCACATCAGCGAGTGGTTTTTTGCGCTTGTCACCACCGACTTTGGACTACCTTTGGGAAAATGGTTCGGAGAGCTATGTGCGCTCGAGTTTGACAGATACTTTGTATGCCATAAAAGTTACCGACCCTGCTACGGGATGTTTTAGTATGTTGGGTATAGAAATCCCAAAAGAAGACCCATTGATGGCAACATTAGAAATCATCAGCCAGCCTGCATGTGGTTTGAATAATGGTCATGCGAAAATCAATGTGGAAGGGGGAAGTGGTACTTACACTTATTCGTGGGGTAATTTTGAAGAAAAACAAGACCTTTTGCCTGGGCAATATACGGTCGTGGTGGTAGATGCGGAGTACGGTTGTAATGATGTATTGCCGTTTACGATGGTTGATGAATCCAAAAATTTGATTGGCCCTGATAGTTTATTTATTGAATCTGGAATTTGTCCAGAAGCATATCCTTTGTGTCTGGATTTGCCTGCTTCCAATGCCTTTGGATATACGTTTATGGATAATGGACAGAGCTATACAGGCAGCATCGTGGCATGTGGTGCAGATACCTTGTATTATTATGATGCGACATCGTTTTTGACAGGCTCTTATACGGTGCTAGCGAAGTTTAATGGAGTGAGTTATACTGCTCCAGTCATCACCAGTCAGGCACAGATGTTGGATTCTTTAAAATTTTGGGATCCGTTTAGTGGTTGGAAGCTGACTAATGATCGCTTTGTAGCGCAGACACCGCAAGCTAATTATGAAGATTTATTTTTGACAGAAACCAATCTTGGTCTGGTCTCCTTCGTGAAGATTCAGGTCGAAGCGGTGGAACAAGGAATTCAGCTAAAATTTGATCCTGGTAGTCATGATATTTTTGTGCGAGAGAATGCGACGGGGTGTTTGGATACGCTATTTGCTCAAATTGATTGCATTAGCTGTGCGCCCATTTATTCGGGGTCAGATACGATATTTGGGGGAATATGCGATGTCGATACGGGCTTTTTGTGTTTGGATATTCCACCTGGAGAAATCGCTAATTATACGATAAAAGACAATTGGAATCCGTATGCTGGAGCCTTTAATGCTTGCGCAAATAACCAAACAGAATTGGCCTTGACACAAGGAGGGCACACGTTGATAGTGACCAATAAGGAGACTTATTGTTCGGATACCTTACAATTGTATGTGTATTGTGTGCCACCACCAGATTTTATTATAGATACCTTCTTATATGAAAATGATTTTGTGAATATCTGTTTGGATAATTCCCTTTTGCAAGGAACGCCTATTTTCTCGCAAGAGTTATGTCAAATTTTGGGGCAACCCAAAGTCTCTAATGAGATAGAATATAGTACATTTTGCGTGGAAATTGGTGGGTTGAAGATAGGGCGTGATACTTTGTGCATTAAAGTTTGTGACGATCAGAGCGAATGTACGATGACCTATATTTATGTGGATATATTGCCGCGTATAGATACGGTGAACACTTTTGTGACTTTGACGACGACCGATACTTTTTGTATAGATACGGGCTTATTTACGGGGAGTTTGGTTACGGTAGAGAATCTATGCCCTGGCTTGTCGGGGCCCAATGTCGATGTTAATATTTTGGGGGAGACAGGTTGTATAGAGATGACTGGTATGAACATTGGGGTCGATACGGTATGTTTGGCGGTTTGCGACAGCTACAATCACTGCGATACGACTGTCATTATCATGGAAAGTGGTGTGCCAAAGCCCGATACCGTGGATATCGAGATGATAATATATGCGGATACGATATTTTGTGTGGATTTTAGTGAACTGCCGCGGGCTGTTGAGAGTTTTGAGACTATCTGTCAGGATGAGCCTGGCAAGGCGTTGTTTCAGGTGAGTATGTCGAGTTATTGTGTAGAAATCAATGCTTATGACTATGGCACAGATAGTTTATGTTTTGCCTTTTGTGATGATCAGTTTTGTGATACATTAGTCCTTGCGGTAAATATTATCCAAGACACTACCGCTTTACCTGTTGCTAATGATGATAATGAATTTGGTGTGCTTAATCGTCCTGTTGATCTCTATCCTTTGGACAATGACTTGGTCAATGGGGTCGTGGACTCCGTGTCTATTAGTATCCCACCAGTCAATGGGACGATAGTAATCAATCCCGACTTTTCTTTCACTTATACGCCCAATAGTAATACTTGCGAAGTGGTGGATAGCTTTACTTATGTACTTTTTAACAAAAATGGCACAGATAATGCAGTGGTAAAGATAGAGATTCTTTGCGATGAAGTGACTGTCTATAGTGCTTTATCTCCTAACGGTGATGGTATTAATGATTTCTTGTATATACAAGATATTGATAATTACCCTAATAACCACGTAATCGTGTATAATCGGTGGGGTAATGTGGTCTTTGATCGAGAAGGATATACCAATAGTGATCCATGGGATGGCTTATGGGAAGAAGCGAATTTACCTGTTGGTACGTACTACTATGTCATAGTTTTGGGGCATGGTAGTAATAAAACATACAGTGGGTACATTCAGATTAGTAGATAAAGATAGTTGGATGAATAGCCCCCAATATAGTTAACAAAATGAACATGAAACGTACAAATTTTTTGGTTTTAATCATGCTACTTATCAGTGTGAGCACTTTTGCCCAGCAGCAGAGTATGTTCACGAAGTACATGTTTAACACATTAGCCTTTAATCCTGCTTATGCAGGGTCTAGAGAAGCCCTTTCGGGTAATCTGCTCTATCGTAATCAGTGGATGGGCTTAGAAGGAGCACCTGTTACACAGACCTTGGGCATCCATTCGCCGATTAAGCCACGTGTGGCACTTGGTTTGATTATCGTAAATGATAAAATCGGCCCAACTAGCTCTACCAGCGTAAATGCTATTTATGCTTATCGGATGGAATTTGGCAAAGGGAAATTAGCCATCGGCTTCCAAGCAGGTGCCCTAAACTGGCGTGCAGATTGGGATAAATTACGGTATAGAGACCCACAAACCATTGATGATGCCTTTAGTGGCGGCAATGAGTCTAAGTGGTTTCCTAATTTTGGAGCAGGAATATATTATAATTCGGAGCATTTTTATACGGGTTTTGCTACGCCTGGTTTATTGGAGAATAGTTTGAATACGGGTTCTTCTTATGATTTGAGTGCCAAGCTGTACCGCCACTATTATTATAGTATTGGTGGGGCCATCCCAATTTCTGGGGATATGATAGTCTTTAAGCCATCGGCATTGCTCAAAGGAGTCAATGTATTCTCTTCGGGCAAAGAAACCGCTAATAAAGTAAGTGCGCCGATTGAATTTGACATTGATTTTGGTTTCTTATTTTATGATACTTTTTGGCTAGGGACTTCTTTTAGATCTTCTGTCGAAAAATTTACCAATAAGTCTTCTAGTTATGATTCGGCGGATATCTGGACTTCTTTCCAGTTGCGCAATGGCTTGCGTATCGGTGCTGCTTATGACTATTCTTTGACAAAAATTCAGACGGTCTCTAAAGGTAGTGTGGAGTTGATGGTCGGCTATGACTTTAATTATCATGATGCAGCTTTGGCGCATGTTAGATATTTTTAAAGGCCGTTAAGGGGGGATTTGCCTGGCAGGCGAGCTCCACCCCCAAACAAAACTGCGGGCTTGAGCACTCCACCCCCAAATTTGACTAACGCTGGTTCCGTTTTTTTTAGGTCATTGCCAAATTTGGGGGTGGACGCCCCAAGAATCCCGCTACAATTCCATCAGAATAATCAGTTGAACGATTGCACGATTGAGTAATTGAACAAAAAAGGTTCCACAAATTTGGGGGTGGACGCCCCAAGCCTATTCGCGGATAAAGTCAAGAAGCCCATTGTCATCGACAATAGCGATGGTAGAAGGTTGTCCATTGGTTTTGTCCCAACGCCGCTCTTTGGCGATATAATCGACATTTTCGATGATTTCGGAGCTAATTTCCCCGAAGGTCTTGGGGAAAGGGACGCCAGAAAGATTGGCGGAAGTAGA
>CAMZKG010000313.1 GCA_947311105.1 uncultured Saprospiraceae bacterium | reverse complement strand
GTTCGCTTCGCTCTCTGGTTGAAGCGCTCACTTCGTTCGCTGGTTGAGACGCTTGCTTTGCTCGCTGGTTGAGTCGTTCGCTTCGCTCGTTGGTTGAAGCGCTTGCTTTGCTTCCTGGTTGACTGTGCCAAATGGTCATTAGATTCGAAAAGGGATTTTATGGTCGTTTTTGAACCCTAAACAAATAACAATAGCATGCTGGAATTCATCCTAAATGACAAAAAAATAGCCACAAATAAACCTAATGGCTCGCTGTTGGTGGATCTAATTCGCCAAGACCAGCACCTTACAGGTACCAAGATAGGCTGCCGCGAAGGAGATTGTGGCGCCTGTACAGTCCTTGTGGGAGAAGTCAAAAATGGGCAAATGGACTACAAACAAATTCCTTCTTGCCTGACACCTATCGGCAATATCGAAGGCAAACACGTAGTGACTATCGAAGGACTTAACATGGACAAATTAAGTCCCGTCCAACAACATTTAGTGGATGAGTCTGGGACACAGTGTGGTTTTTGTACACCTGGGTTTGTGGTTTCGCTTTCGCAATATTGCCTTTCTAATGGTGCGCCCACAAACGACAAAGCCATGGAGTCTATTAGTGGTAATATCTGTCGATGTACAGGTTACAAACCAATTGAGCGGGCAGCACAGAAGGTGACGCATTCCCTTGCGGGAAAAAACAAAACGCAGACGGTCGATTGGCTGATTCAAAATGATTTTTTGCCGCTGTACTTTAAGGACATACCAAGTCAGCTCGCCCTGCTTTCGCAAAAAGACAAACAAACTTCCAACAAACCACTAATCGGTGGTGGCACCGATTTATATGTGCAACGACATGAAGAACTAGTGCGCCATGATTTTGACTTTGTTATCAACCACAAGGAGCTACGGTTTATTCAGGTATCTGAAGATATTTGCACACTTGGTGGCGGGGTGACCGTCACCGATTTATTAGAATCACAGGATTTTTCTAATTTATTTCCTGATTTAACCAAACACTTAAAGCTGGTATCTTCTGCCATGATTCGCAATGTCTCTACCCTTGCGGGAAATTTTGTCAATGCGTCTCCCATCGGAGATATGACTGCCTTCTTTTTGGCATTGGATGCAAAAATTACTCTAAAAGATAACGACCAAAGAAGAACCATCTTCCTAAAAGACTTTTACAAAGGTTACAAGGATTTGGACAAAGGCAAAGAGGAAATCATCACCGAGATTATTTTTAATATTCCTTTCGGAAAATTTAATTTTGAGAAGGTGAGCAAACGGACACACTTAGATATCGCCAGCGTCAATTCGGCTGCGTCTATCAAAGTCAAAAATGGTATTATTCAAGATGTACATATTTCGGCTGGTGGCATCGGCCCTATTCCGACCTACTTAACAAACACTTGTAACTTCCTAATAAACAAGGAGTTAACAATTAAAAATATTCTTGAAGCGAACAAAATACTGCAACAAGAAATCAGCCCCATCAGTGATGTACGCGGAAGCATCGAATATAAAAGACTGCTACTAAGGCAATTATTCTTTGCTCATTTCATTGAGTTATTTCCAGAGACTATTTCACTTTCCAGCCTACTCTCCTAAACGGTTACTATGAAAAATATTGATTCAAAATCCCATGTCACCGGCAAATCTATTTACCTAGATGATATCCCCACCCTTCAGGGCACTTTGTATGCGGCAGTATATTCTTCGCCGATTGCACATGGTGAAATCCAATCGCTTGATTTTGCGCAAGCATTAGACATGCCTGGGGTCGTCAGTATCATCACCCACAAGGACATTGCTGGCGAAAATCAAATCGGGGGGATCTTCCCTGATGAAGAACTATTGGCAGAAAAAGAGCTACACTTCCAAGGGCAGCCTATTGCGGTGGTCATTGCCGACACAGAACAACAAGCTTTTGATGCCCGAAAAAAAATAGAATTAGAATACATCGAACACAAAGCCATTGTGGACGCCAGAGAAGCACAAGCCCAAAACTCACTCATCATGCCGCCCCGCACTTTCCGCAAGGGAGACGTCAACAAGGCCTGGCAAGATTGCGAATACATCTTTGAAGGGCGCGCTCAATCCAATGGCCAAGAACATCTTTATCTCGAAACGCAAGGGGCTTATGCCATTCCTTTGGAGAATGATAATATTAAAATTTACTCTTCTACGCAAAGCCCTACGGCCGTTCAACGTACAACCGCTAAAGTCTTAAATATTGGTATGCATAATATCGAAGTAGATGTCCAAAGATTGGGCGGTGGTTTTGGTGGCAAAGAAGATCAAGCGACGCCTTGGGCAACGATGGCCGCATTGGGTGCTCAGCTATTAAAAAAACCAGTCAAATTTGTCCTAAACCGTATCGACGATATGCGCATGACGGGAAAGCGTCACCCTTACGATTCGGATTATAAAATTGGACTTTCCAAAGACTTAAAAATAATAGCCTTCGAATCGACCATGTACCAAAATGCTGGAGCCGCGGCAGATTTATCTCCTGCCATTTTGGGGCGTTCGCTATTTCATTCGACCAATTCGTATTACATACCTAACACACAAGTGACGGCCTATTCCTGCAAAACCAACTTACCACCTAATACTGCTTTCAGGGGTTTTGGTGGGCCACAAGGAATGTTTGTCATTGAATCCGCCTTGGCACATGCCGCGAAAGAATTAAATATTCCAACCTACAAGTTACAACACAAAAACCTCCTAAAAGAAGGAGACGAGTTGCCTTACGGTCAAAAGATTGAAGGGGGCATTCTCCCACAAATTTGGCGCAAGCTAGTACATAAACATGACCTACAATCTATTGAAAACCAAACAGATATCTTCAACAAAAATAACTCAAACTTCAAAAAAGGGTTTTCGTTGATGCCCGTTACTTTTGGTATTTCCTTTACCAAAACACCCATGAATCAAGCGCGCGCCTTAGTCCACATTTACAGCGATGGCAGTATAGGTATCAGCACGGGCGCCATCGAAATGGGGCAAGGAGTCAATACCAAAATACTCCAAGTCGCTGTCCAAGTTTTTAGCGTAAGCGCCGATAGAATCAAATTGGAATCTACCAATACCACCCGAGTCGCAAATACGTCCCCGACAGCAGCAAGTACTGGAGCCGACCTAAATGGCAAGGCCACTGAAATTGCCTGCAACGCCCTTTTAGCTAGACTCAAAACTAGTGCCGCAAAGTCTTTTGGCGTAAGCCCCGACGACATTAGTATTAAAAATGAAGTCATCTATCACTTGGGCAAAGCCACCGATATGACTTGGACACAACTCATTGACCAAGCCTTTCTAGAAAGAGTCAACTTGACCGAAAACGGGCACTACTCCACCCCAGTCATCCACTATGATATGAGTATCGAAAAAGGTATCCCTTTTGCTTATCATGTCTATGGCTTGGCTTTGACAGAAGTTACTGTCGATTGTATTCGTGGCACGTACGAGATTGACTCCGTAAAAATCATCCATGACTTTGGAAAATCCCTGAACCCAACGATAGATTTTGGGCAGGTCGAAGGCGCACTTGTACAAGGCATCGGTTGGATGACCATGGAAGAGATTCGTTATAACGACCAAGGGCGGCTGCTATCTAGCACCTTATCGACCTACAAGATTCCCGACATCTACTCCGTCCCCAAAGAAATTATCATCAATGCCGCACAATCCGAAGGCACTGACTTTGCCATCTTAAAATCCAAAGCGGTAGGCGAACCCCCTTTGATGTATGGCATCGGCACTTACTTTGCCATTGCGCAAGCAGTCAGGGCTTTTAATCCTAAAGCGAAATTGGAAGCCAATGCCCCTTTTACGGTGGAGAAGGTTTTGATGGGATTGTATGCGGATAATTGATTTTGCCTTTGGCGTTCATTTGCCTTCGGCGTTCATTTTGCCTTCGGCGTTCAATTTGCCTGCGGCGTTCAATTGCCTTCGGCGTTCATTTGCCTTCGGCGTTCATTTTGCCTTCGGCGTTCATTTTGCCTTCGGCGTTCATTTGCCTTCGGCGTTCATTTTGCCTTCGGCG
>CAMZKG010000312.1 GCA_947311105.1 uncultured Saprospiraceae bacterium | reverse complement strand
ATTCTTTTTTTAGTATCTTTGCCGAAGAAGGAGGGAGTTTCATTTTTTTATGTTTTTAGTTTAACCCAAAATTAATGTTTTCCCTTCTTCTTTTTCTAATTTAGGGGGGACAAACTCCGATTGCGCCCAGGAACAGGTATAACTTCTCAAATAGCTAGCTTATAGCCTACTTCCTTGGGATTTTCATTGTCTTGACTTTAGTTGGTCAAGGTTTAAGAAACCCTGCACATTTGGTATTTTGTCTTTCTCGCTTGTCAAGGTTTCTCAAACCAATTGAAACTTATAAACATTCAACAAAGTAATAATCAAAAAGACCAAATGGACCAACTCCATAGCAATAGTCACTTCTCCATTTTTACGCTTAAAGAATACACCAAATACAAAAGCTAAGTACAAAACCACCAAGAACAAATATGTCGCGTCAGAAAGCCGTAAAAACAACAAACTCCCGAAAGCAGCAAAAAGAAAATTATACATCACCCGAATATATTGCTTGGCATGATGCTGCTGCTTGGTCATCAGCACTGGTTGAATAAAAACAGCTATCGCAAACAATAACACAAAAACAGCCAACACACCGTAGGTGACCCAGCCCCAAGTATTAAACAAGGAGTAGAGCGCATAATTAAAGGTAAAGCTTGTTTGCCAAAAATAATCAAACTGCCCAACTAGATAATAGCCGACTCCCACCAATAAAACAGGATTTACCCAGCCTAGGAGCAAGGCGACAATCTCTTTTAACCGAAAGGTACCAAATAAAAACATCGATAATATCGCTGGCACAACAAATATAAAGTAATAAGGACTAATCAATCCTGCTATACCCAAAAGAATCCCTACGTAATAATCCGTCTCTCGCCTTTCGGACTCTTTGGCTAGATTAAAAAGTCGATCGATGGCCAATAGGATGAATGTACTGCCTAGCAAGTAAGGCGTTAGTGTGTGAAAAGCCAATAAACTACCCGACAACAAAATATATATCAACGCCACAAAATAATCTCGATGATAACCAATTCTACGTTCAAAGACCAAACGATTCAATATCATGGCATTTACAAACACCATGATAGTTCCAAGAATTGCCAGTACAAATTTATTTTGACCAAACAAGTCAATCAAAAGTTGATATAGGACGCCGCCATTTTCCGGCAACGGAACTGGATGAATAAAGCCCTGAAATCTAATTACCACTAGATAGATAATTAAAAACAGCGCCGTAGATAGTTTGGTATTGTTAAATAGATATAGCAAGGTCAGTTATTTTCCAAATTCGATTTCTGTATTCTCTCCAATATTCAGGCTAACATGATGTCCTTTGACGGAAGCATCATTTCCAACAATTGACTTACGTAAAACAATATCTTTTAGTTCGGAGAAGGAGCCAATAATAGAGTTGTCCACGACGGAGCTCAAAACGGTTGCGTTTCTACCAATTGTTACATTCGGCCCAATAATAGAATTTTTAATATTGCAGTTTTCGCCGATGGCTACAGGATGAATAATAATCGTTTGCTCAAAACTTTCTAAATCCACGCTAGCAGTATCCATCAAATTCAACAAAGTCGCATTTGTCTCCAACAAGACTTCTCTTTTCCCACAATCAAACCACTTATTGACATGAAAAACAGCAATCTTTTCGCCATCGACTATCATTGACATCAGTGCGTCAGTTAACTGAAACTCTCCCGCCCCAACTTCATAAGGAGACGAAATGATTCTATTTAGAGTGCTTATCAGCAATGAGATGTTACTTAGTTTATATATACCGACGATGGCAAGGTTGGAAGTTGGTATATTGGGCTTTTCAACAGCTTTTATGATAAAGCCATCTTTTCCTAGTTCAACAATCCCGAATTCCGATGGAGTTTTTACCACGCTAACACCCACACAAGAGCCTTTGACCTTCAAAAAAGCCTTTGCATCTAACGCTAAAATTGTATCCCCTAAAGCTATCACAATCTCATCTGCTTGCTTAAACACATCCGATGCCGTCCATATCGCATGCCCTAGCCCCAATCTTTCTTCCTGAAAGACAAACTCAACATTTAGGTCGGGATAAGTTTCGGACACATAACGACGTATTTTGTCCCCTAGATAGCCGATAATAATCACAAACGCATCAATCCCTACTCGTAAAAACTGGTCAATGATATGTGAAATGATTGGTTTACCTGCTACGGGAATCAATGGTTTGGGCTGTGTAAAGGTATGTGGACGAAGCTTCGTCCCTCCCCCTGCTACAGGTATTACCGCTATTATTTTTTTGTCTCGTTGAGCCATTTCTTCTTTTCTTCTACACAAATCAGCCCGAAGGTATGAAGAATTATGGTAATATGCTCATTTTTTGGGCTTTGGTTTCTCTGTCAACTAGGTAAACAGGGGCATCCTACAGCCACCACTCCTTTACAAAAGCGTAATAATCAACTAGTTATAGTTTTTTGTTTTTAAAATCTAAAATTCAAACTACTCCGAAAAGTCGTTGTAGTGTATCGTTAAAGGATGGAGCAATCGTTGAGCTTACTCCGAAAAATCGCTATAGTCTCTAACAAAGGAATGGAGCAAACCTTTATTTTGTGCAATCGTGCAATTTAGCGAAGGTTTAAGAAACCACTAGTTTGAACTATCTTCTTGGCATTTTTATCGTTAGGGCTTTAGCTTACCAAGGTTTCTCAAACCAAAGCATTTTTAGCAAAAGCTAAGCCCCCTAGCTAATCAGTAATGTGGCTAAAGCCACTTTGTATTTTTTGCTTTGCCGTCCGCTAAAGCGGGCGGCAAACTAAAGCTAACCCAGCCAAAGCGTGGAAACAAAAATAAAAAGTGCTTGCCTTCAAGCATTTACCGTCTGCTTTAGCAGACGGTAAATACGCTCATACAATCAAAAAAAACAGCTTTGACAAAATGCCAAAGCTGTTCTTATATTTTCGACCTGTAAAAAGGTCATTGTTAAGCACCTTCCAAAGCAGCCGCTCCACCAACGATTTCAGAGATTTCATTGGTAATAGCTTCCTGTCTTGCCTTGTTGTAACTAATTTTCAATTCTTTGATTAGGTCATCCGCATTTTCCGTGGCTTTATCCATAGCAGTCATACGTGCACCGTGCTCAGAAGCATGAGTATCTAGCAGATACTTTTGAAACTGAGTTTTTAGGATATTGGGAATCAAGCTTTGCAATAACGCTTCCTTATTGGGCAAGAAGATATAATCTGCCTTAAACTGTTTTTTGTCATCATCGAGAACTTCCACCTTCGGCACAGGTAAAAAGTGCTCTACGGTAGGAATTTGGGTAGCCGCATTTTTGAAGCTTCCATAAGCTACATCAACAGCATCATAAGTCTTATCATCAAACGCATCCAACAGAGATTGGCT
This sequence comes from uncultured Saprospiraceae bacterium, assembly GCA_947311105.1. Classification (GTDB taxonomy): domain Bacteria; phylum Bacteroidota; class Bacteroidia; order Chitinophagales; family Saprospiraceae; genus HyVt-613. The sequence goes on along the minus strand of CAMZKG010000312.1, from coordinate 11,693 downwards.
AACCTTAGCCACATTGTCAAAAGACAAATCATCAAACAACATCACATGGTCACTAACTATCATATCCGCTGAATAACGCTTGGAGAAATAATCATTACCACGCTTCCCGATACACATGATTTTCAGGTTCTTCTCACCCAAGCCTGCATATTTGCCTTTCACCAACGCTTCTGCTTCTTTGATGATATTGGTATTAAAGGCACCACATAATCCACGGTTAGAAGTGACTACAACCACCAAAGCTGACTGTACATCTCTTTTTTCACCATAAGATGAAGAGACATCACCATCTAGGTTGGTCAAAATACTTGAAAGCATCTCTCCCAATTTGTTAGAATAAGGTCTCAAACGAGTAATCGCATCTTGCGCCCGACGCAACTTCGCCGCCGACACCATTTTCATGGCCTTGGTTATCTGTTGCGTAGATTTTACGGAAGTGATCCGATCTCTTACTTCTTTTAAATTTGCTCCCATTTGTTCTGGTTTAACGGTTTAACGGTATAACGATATAACGATTTTGCCCGTTATACCGTTAAGTCGTTATGCCAACATCCCGTTATTTATTTATATTGCTTAGTCAATGTCCCCGCCAAAGCTTCAACTGCTGCTAAATCATCTTTTTCGTACTTACCAGTTCTAAAACGCTCTAAGATATCCGCATGCTTTTTGCCCATCTCCATCAAGAAGATCTCTTCAAACTCTTTGATTTTGGTTGGTGGCACGTCTCTAACTAGGTTTTTAGTTCCTAAATAAAGGATAGCGACTTGGTCACCCACAGAGTAAGGAGAATATTGTGGTTGTTTTAGAATTTCAACGTTACGAACACCTTTGTCAATAACACCTTGTGTTGCTGCATCCAAATCTGATCCAAATTTTGCGAAAGCTTCTAACTCTCTATATTGAGCTTGGTCTAACTTCAAAGTACCTGCCACTTTTTTCATGGATTTTACTTGAGCGTTACCCCCTACACGACTCACAGACACCCCTACATCAATCGCTGGACGAATACCAGAGTTAAATAAGTTCGTCTCTAAGAAAATCTGACCATCTGTAATGGAAATTACGTTAGTCGGAATATAAGCAGATACATCTCCCGCTTGAGTCTCAATAATCGGCAAAGCGGTCAACGAACCGCCGCCTTTGACTAAGCCCGCTTTTACAAGAGACTCCGGAAGGTCGTTCATCCTTTCGGCAACAGCTTGGTTTTGGTTAATCTTAGCTGCACGCTCCAATAAACGAGAGTGCAAGTAAAATACATCACCAGGATAAGCTTCACGCCCTGGAGGCCGACGCAACAACAAAGATACTTCACGATACGCTACAGCTTGCTTAGACAAATCATCATAAATAATCAAAGCAGGGCGACCAGTATCTCTAAAAAACTCCCCAATAGCAGCCCCAGCAAAAGGAGCATAAAATTGCATTGGAGCAGGGTCAGCAGCAGAAGCAGATACGATTATGGTATAAGCCATTGCGCCATTTTCTTCTAATGTTTGTACGACATTGGCTACTGTAGAAGCCTTTTGCCCAGAAGCCACATAAATACAATATACGGGCTCACCACGGTCATAAAACTCCTTTTGGTTGATAATTGTATCGATGGCAATTGCCGTTTTACCAGTTTGACGGTCACCGATGATTAGCTCCCGTTGTCCCCGTCCGATAGGCACCATAGCATCAATCGCCATAATACCTGTTTGCAAAGGCTCTGTCACAGGTTGACGGTAGATAACCCCAGGCGCTACACGCTCGATAGGCATCTCATAAGTCGTTCCGGTGATAGGCCCTTTACCATCGATAGGCTTACCTAAAGTATCGACCACACGACCGAGCAATCCTTCACCAGCCTGAATAGACGCAATAGTATTGGTTCTTTTTACACTAGAGCCTTCATTGATTCCTTTAGCAGACCCCATCAATACGACCCCGACGTTGTCTTCTTCAAGGTTCAAGGCAATAGCTTGAGTTCCATTTTCAAACTGAACCAGCTCCCCAGCACGTACGCTAGTTAAGCCATAAATACGAGCGATACCGTCCCCTACTTGGAGTACAGTACCCTTTTCTTCTAGTTCAGTAGCCGTTTGAACACCAGTCAGGCGTTGTTTGATGATTCCTGAGATTTCGTCTGGTTTAACATCCATGTCTATGTGGTTTTTACTGTTTTCTTAAATTTTGATTTAGGTTACGCAAGTAAGTAGCGACACTAGCGTCATACACCTTACCGTCATACTCTAATTGGAATCCGCCCAAAATGTCAGGATTCACTATATTTTGGATTTCGACTTGTTTAGCAGAAGTTCCTGAGCTCAATATTTTTGCTTTTGCGCTAGCCAAGATAGCTTCATCAGCAGGCACTGCCGTAGTCATCTTTACAGCCAAGATGCCCATTTTTTGTTGATATTGGCTAAAAAATTCATTCACGATTTCGGGAAGAATTTTTTCACGTCCTTTATTGGTTAAAACCTCCATAAACATGATGGTCAAAGCATCGACTTTATTTTCAAAAATAGCTTTAAACACGTCCATCTTTTGCTCTCCCTTGATGATTGGGCTTTGAGCCATCAGATAGAGGTCTCTATTTTTAAATGCTTCTTTTAGTTGCTCAAAGTCGCCTTTTATTTTATCCAACTTACCCTGCTCCATAGCAAGATCCAGTACGGACTTGGCATATCTTGTGGCTATTCTTTTTGATGACATCGCTATATAATTTTAGAGCTAACTAGTTTAACTTAGCGTTATCCACTAATTTTTGCACAAAAGATTTTTGCTCTGCGTCGCTACCTAGCTGCTTTCGCAAAACCTGTTCAGCGATTTCGATAGCCAATCCCCCTACATTATTTCTTACTTCAGCAATAGCCGCATTTTTTTGGCTATCAATTTCTGTTTTTGCGGAAGCGATAATCTTCTGAGCTTCTTCCTTTGCTTTATTTTGAGCTTCGGAGACGATTTGTTCTTTCATCTCTTTGGCTTCACGCAAGATAACTGCTCTTTCTTGAGCCGCTTGTGCTAAAAGTTTTTCATTTTCGGACTTCATGTTTTGCACTTCCGCTCTAGCCTTTTTGGCTTCATCCAAAGCATCTTGGATAGATTGCTCTCTAGTCCTTAAAGCATTGGCGATAGGCTTAAAAGCAAACTTTGAAATCATAAACCAAAAGGTCAAGAAAAACACCAACGCCCAAAATATCATCCCTGGCTCTGGTCTAAACACTGAAAATCCCGATAAAAATATAGTCTCCATTTTTTTCTTTTTTCTACTTCTTTCAAACAAAGAAGAGAAAACAACCAACCGTTGTTTCTCTCCTTTAATTTTTTGGTATGCTTACTTTAGGATGTAAGATAAGATCAATCCAATCAATGCGGCACCCTCGACCAATGCTGCGGTTAAGATCATATTCGAACGAATATCACCCACTGCTTCTGGTTGACGTGCAATTGCATCCATTGCCTTAGAACCAATCATGCCGATGCCAACTGCACCACCAATAACTGCTAAGCCCATACCTATTGCTGTAATAGAACCTGACATTAAAAACATAATGAATTAGGTTTATGTCTCATTATTGAATATCCAATAACCAAGACGATTTAAAAAATATCTTTATCACCAAACAGCTGCCTGGTGCTTATTTTTTTTCTTTTCAACCCCGCTAAAACAGGTCCTTCCTTTGAGCCCCTGCTTTATTCCATCTCAATCCTTCTTCGACGCCCAACGGTCGTTGGGTGCGATCTCAAGTGTTTGCTCCCCCTTCGACACCCAACGGCCGTTGGGTGCTATATCAAATGTTTGCCCACCCTTCGACGCCCAACGACCGTTGGGTGCGATCTCAAGTGTTTGCTCACCCTTCGACACCCAACGGCCGCTGGGTGCTATTAGTGAGCTTCTTCGGTGGCGGCTCCAAAATAAGACGCCGTCAACAATGTAAACACAAAAGCTTGTACAAAGGCAACTAACAATTCAATTGCCATCATAAACATGGACAACAGAAAAGCCATCACTGTTCCTGCTCCTGCTCCGACCATGCTTTCTCCCGAGTGTCCAAAAATAAATATCAAACCAACAAAGGCAACCAATACTATATGACCGGCGGCGATATTGGCAAACAAACGCAACATCAACGTAAATGGCTTGATAAATACGCCCAATATTTCTACTGGCGTCAAAATTAAAACTTTTAGGATCCCAGGTACTCCTGGCATCCACAAGATATGTGACCAATAATGCTTATTGCCTTGTGAATTAACATACAACCCTGTTACAATTGCCAAGACCATTGTAAAAGAGAAGTTCCCTGTCACATTTCCCGCAAGGGGAAACTGCCCAATCAAGTTTAGTCCCAAAATAAAGAAGAACACACTTAATAGGTAAGGGAAATATTTCTGGTATTTGTCTTTTCCAATAAAAGGTATCGCTACTTCATCACGTATAAACAAAATCACTGGCTCCAGTAAAGATTGTACCCCTGACGGCGCTTTACCTTCATTGCGCTCATACCCTTTGGCGACAGCTCTAAACAACCAAAAAGCCAATAACAAGACTAAGAACATGGTTACGACTCCTTTGCTAATAGAGAAGTCATAATAAGATGTCGTACCACCACCGAGCATACCGCCATCTAGTGTTGTTTTTTCATCCAAAAGATATTTGTGCCCGTCTGCCAAAGCATAAGCCACTTCCTTTTCTTCTCCATCCTTTTCTATAACACCGTGTTCAAACCCATCAATCGCTACTTCTCCATAAGGAAAGCGCTCATCCGCAATCCGATGTATAACTCCATGCTTGATGACATAATGATCAATTGCTTTAGAACCGTTTCCATGGTGATGTGCATCCAACTTAGACGTTAAGAAAGTCGTCCACCCGTGATCTGGGGCATACAATATAGCTGGCAAAGGGATAAAGACATCTCCAAAGACATGGATGGCATTAGCATTAGCGATGTGCGCCAAAGCTTCATTGGTCAAATCGAATTCTTCTTCGTGTCCACCATCATGCTTTTCGGCATGTTCTGCAGGCTGATGCGCATCTTCGTGTTGCGCATATCCGACAACACCCAAACTCACAAAAAGAGCAAGCATCAAAACCTTTAAAAATTGTATTTTTTTCATACCTTCTTAGCCGTTTGTCTAAAACAGGGGCAAAGGTAGTCATTCCTTTGGTCTAATTCAAAGAGAATTGGTCTTTTTTTCTTATTTATTCAGAATATTGGTCTCTTATTTATACAACCTATTTAGGTCGGGCATATTTTCGTTATAAAATGTCCTTTTGCCGTAGTGACCATCACATACAAACCCAAAGGTTTTAGGAACTCTCTACTTTTCATAATTATGCGTTTTAATTTTAAATTTTACTCCACCACAATACCATCAAACCAAAGCTTAAAATCACCATTTTTATTCTGATGCTTGGTGGCTATTCTTATGCCATTAAAAACCTTTACATCTTCCCAAGTCGTTGTTTTGGTTGGTTCACCGCCCCCTTTTCGATAAGTCCATTCCATGATTTCATTTTTTTCCGAAAGGTACAAGTCATAAGCATCACCAGGTGTATAGCCATCTTCATTTTTATACTGCACGGTCAAAAGCGTTGTTTTTTGCTTACCAATCGGAGACGTCACATTTTCTTTTACCAGGGTCAACAGATTATCACGCCCCCATTTTACCTGAAAAGGAAATAGCAACCAATAGCTATCATTGATAAATTTTGCATCAACTCCTTTCTCTTGTTCGCTCATCTTATCGCCTTGATAGTAGGACTTATCCCCTTGCGGGGAAAATAAAATAACCCTTTTTTCTTTTGGGAACCACTTCCAATGTCTGGCAATTTGCTTTTCTCCCTTTTGGACATGGAAGATAAATTCGATGGACTTCGCTGTCGCAAAATTATCTATGCCATAGGCTTTCGCCAAATTATCTGGCAAGGATGCCGCTTCTGGCTTGCAGCCATTAAAAGTAACGAACATTATGACTAGAAGAATGGGTGCGTTTAATTTCATGAATCGATTTTTTGTAAAGGTAGGTATTTTTTTTGAGAGAGTTGAAGGAGTTGAAGGAGTTGAGAAGTTGAGACGCTTGTCCTGCGGACTTTGCTGGTTGAGACACTCGCTTTGCTCGTTGGTTGAGTCGTTCGCTTTGCTCTCTGGTTGAGTTGCTCGCTTTGCTCTCTGGTTGAGTTGCTCGCTTTGCTCGCTGGGGGGATAGTAGTGGAAAAATGTACTTTTTTGCTGTAAAGCTCTTATCTTTGCACTCTATTTTCAAAAACATCAGTACTTATCAAGCCAAAGGTACAGGGCCTAGCAGAAGCAGCGCCCTAAGTGCACTAGGCTCGCTTAAAGTACTTCAAGTACCTTAAACACATGTCAACAGTAACTAAAAAATTACCCTACAAAGTAGCAGATATCAATCTAGCCGACTGGGGCCGTAAAGAAATCACTTTAGCAGAAGCAGAAATGCCCGGACTAATGACCTTGAGAGAGCGCTATAGAGATTCTAAACCTTTGAAAGGGGCTCGTATCGCAGGCTGCTTACACATGACCATCCAAACGGCTGTCCTTATCGAAACTTTAGTCGAACTTGGCGCAGATGTTACCTGGTCTTCTTGTAATATCTTCTCTACGCAAGATCATGCCGCCGCCGCTATCGCCGCCGCTGGTGTGCCTGTATATGCCTGGAAGGGTATGAATGAAGAAGAATTTGATTGGTGCATTGAGCAAACATTGGATGCTTTCAAAGACGGAAAATCACTCAACCTTATCTTAGATGATGGTGGTGACTTGACCAATATGGTTTTGGATAGATTCCCTGAACTAACCAAAGATATCAAAGGACTAAGCGAAGAAACTACTACCGGTGTACACCGCCTTTATGATAGAGTAAAGAATGGCACCTTACCCATCCCTGCTATTAATGTCAACGACTCCGTAACTAAGTCTAAATTTGACAACAAATACGGCTGTAAAGAATCTTTGGTGGACGCGATACGTCGTGCTACCGATGTGATGATGGCAGGTAAAGTAGCAGTCGTGTGCGGCTATGGTGATGTAGGCAAAGGCTCTGCAGCTTCATTGCGTGGAGCGGGCGCACGTGTATTGGTGACAGAGATCGATCCTATTTGTGCGCTTCAAGCGGCTATGGATGGATTTGAAGTAAATACTTTGGATAATTTGATTGACAAAGCAGATATCGTTGTGACTGCTACAGGTAACTACAATATTGTTTCTGGAAAGCATTTTGTTAAGTTAAAGGACAAAGCCATTGTTTGTAATATCGGACATTTCGACAACGAAATCGACATGGCTTGGTTGAACAAAAATTATGGTCACACGAAGGACACCATTAAGCCGCAGGTTGATATGTACACCATCGACGGTAAAAACATCATCATTTTGGCGGAAGGTCGTCTGGTCAACTTAGGTTGTGCTACGGGGCATCCGTCTTTTGTTATGTCTAATTCCTTTACGAATCAGACGCTTGCGCAATTGGAGCTATGGAATAACACTAACCAATACGAAAACAAAGTGTATATGCTTCCAAAACACTTAGACGAAGAAGTAGCTAGATTACACCTTGCAAAAATTGGTGTCGTGCTAGAAGAGCTTACTGACGAACAAGCCAAGTACATTGACGTACCGAAGGAAGGCCCTTATAAGCCGGAGCATTATAGATACTAGAATTATATCCGCCATTTATTTGGTGCTTATCAAAGGCAAACAACGACTTTCGTTGTTTGCCTTTTTTTTGCCCAAGGTTTAAGAAACCTCCAGTTTTAATCTATCTACTTGCATTCTCATCGCTAGGGATTTTGGTTGTCAAGGTTTCTCAAACTGGACACCGCAAATTTTCTTTTTGTTTCTTTTTGCGAAACCCTTCCATAGGTTTCCCTTTCTTAAAGGAAACCGTATGGCAACAAAATGAAAATTTGCTCATCGCTCTGAGTCGGGCAAGTTGAACGAGTGGTCTTGCAAATTCATTTGCAAGATGTAGAGATGAGCGTAGCGAGTATCGCCACGTGAAAGGTGAAAGGCCAAAGGCAAAAGGCTGCCACCAATTAAAATTTCTTTTTGCTTGACCATAAAGTACCCCTTAAGAAAGGGGCACTTTGGTGGGGTTTCACTAAAAAGACAAGCAACAAGAAATTTTTCCTAGCAATAATTCCATCCTGCCATTCATTTGCACAAAATAAAAAAGGTTTAAGAAACCCAGTTTCAACCTACTTGCTTCGTATTTTCATCTTTCATGCTTTAGCTTGTCAAGGTTTCTCAAACCGTACGATTGAACAATTCTAGGCAGAACGGGCTAAAGCCCATTCTACTTGGACTTATCTGCTACTCATTGACAAAAGTCAAACCAATAATCTGTTCCTAAAAAATGCATTTCCCAACTACATTTCGTACCTTTGCATCCGTTTCGGAGTAAAACTTTGGAAACATCATAAAAGAGTAACTCAACAGTTACATAAAATAAAATTTGAATTCATGAATACATCATTTTTGCGCAAGCTAGGCTTGAAGAAAAAAAATCCAGGCACTTGGTCGGGTAGTAAGTCTTATGTCTCTAAGGAATATTTGCAATCCTACTCCCCTGTTGACGGCAAACTCATCGGAGAAGTAAGTGCCACCACCAAAAAGCAATATGACGCTGCCATCAAGAAGGCTGAAAAAGCTTTTTTACAGTGGAGAGACATTCCTGCACCACAACGTGGAGAAATCGTCCGACAATATGGCGACAAACTTAGAAAACATAAGAAAGAACTCGGCACGCTTGTTTCTTACGAGATGGGCAAAAGCTTGCAAGAAGGGCTTGGTGAAGTTCAGGAGATGATTGATATTTGCGACTTTGCTGTTGGACAATCTCGACAACTCTACGGATTGAGTATGCACTCTGAGCGCCCTAATCACCGTATGTATGAGCAATGGCATCCCATCGGCTTAGTTGGAATTATCTCTTCCTTTAACTTTCCTGTAGCGGTCTGGGCTTGGAATGCAATGATTGCGATGGTTGCTGGAGACGTTTGTGTTTGGAAGCCATCCGAAAAGGCTCCGCTATGTGGTGTAGCTTGCCAAAATTTACTTCAGGAAGTATTTAAAGAAAATAAAATTCCTGATGGGGTTTCAACCTTAATCAATGGGAACTATGTAGTCGGTGAATACATGACTACGGACAAGCGTATTCCTTTGATTTCTGCTACAGGGAGTACGGCTATGGGGCGCAAAGTTGGGGGCGTTGTAGCGGCTAGATTTGGGCGCACCATTTTGGAGTTAGGTGGCAACAATGCCATCATCGTAACGCCTTCTGCGGACATGAACGTTGTCATGACCAGTGCGGTGTTTGGAGCAGTCGGTACAGCAGGTCAACGTTGCACTTCGACTCGTCGTTTGATTATCCACTCCAGTGTCTATGACAAGGTAAAAAAGCAACTGGTCAAAGCCTACAAACAAATCAAAATAGGCAGTCCACTTGATGCCAAAAATCACATGGGACCTATCATCGACAAAGACTCTGTGGATAAGTACCTAAGCACCATCAAAGCGGTAAAAGAGCAAGGCGGTAAATTCCTTGTGGCGGGAGGTGTCCTTAAAGGCAAGCCATATGACGCTTCAGGCTCTTATGTCAAGCCTTGCATCGCAGAAGTAACACATGACATGCCTATCGTCAAGACAGAGACTTTTGCACCGATTCTTTATATCATGAAATATGACAAACTGGATGATGCCATCCAGATGCAAAATGATGTTCCACAAGGGCTGTCCTCTTCTATCATGACTACAGACATGCGTGAGATGGAAACATTCTTGTCTTGTTGTGGTTCAGACTGCGGTATCGCTAATGTCAATATCGGCACTAGCGGAGCCGAAATCGGTGGTGCATTCGGTGGCGAAAAAGAAACAGGCGGCGGACGTGAGTCTGGGTCTGATTCTTGGAAAGCATACATGCGCCGTCAAACCAATACCATCAACTATGGTAAAGACGTGCCTTTGGCGCAAGGTATTAAATTTGATTTTGATTAGTAATCACGGACTTTCTAAGTAACAAAACTTGAGTCAATAACTTTACTCTACCAATATAAAAAAGGCACTCCGCATGGAGTGCTTTTTTTATTGAAGTGCTGAGCATTCCGAAAGGATAATAAAAATGGCGTTGATGGACGGTTCGGTTGGTGTTTTTTTTCTTTAAACGGCCCCTACTCCCAATAAATACCTAAAAACAATCCAACAGCTAGGCAAAGATAATCGAAACGCAATCTACCGCATCATCGATGGCATACTTAGCTGGAATAAATTTAAAGACTTCTTCCAGAAAAATGTAGCCGCTCTGTAAACAAATGTTAAAGTTTTAGGCTTCTCTATATATCTCTTATTTATTTTTCCTTCAATCCTTTATACAATCTAAACGAATCACTTTTTTGTATCTCTTGATTTGAGGTAACTTTTAAAAAGAGTTTGCCTTCATTCACCATTATTGCTAATGAATCTTCATAACACGTTGCCCCCTCAATATAAATGTCATCTTTAAACTCTTCAAACAAAGCTTGGCACTCTAACTTAAGACCTTGTAAGAAGTATTGTCCTTTATCGACTGGTTTCGATTTCTTTAATGCGTATTTCCTATTTCCTACGTTAAATGAATATTCTGCTGTTTTTAAAATGCCCTCAGAGTTTGCTTCTATAATAAAATTAATCGCCGATAACGTGTCTCTTTTTTCAAAATCAGGAGACCAATAAACACATAGTACTTGTGATTCTATCCACCTAATATCCTGTTTCCCTTTTTGTATCGTACAATTCGAAAAGCCCAGAACAATGGCAATTATTAATATATGTTTTCCCATACTATTTAATCCCTGCATTTTGTTTTATTAAATTTTGCTGCCTTAGAGTCAACTTATTGAATGTCGCTTTATTATTATATTCCAGTCTATAAGCTCTTTTCTCATCTGCACCGCCTCCAATATTTAATAATCCATGCCCTTTGTATTCGTGAATTCCAAGCGTACTTTGAATAAGTTCAACAGTATTCATTGGGCTTTGACCAAACAACATTCGAGTAGTCACATTAATTGAGCCATCAGGGTTTGTGACCTCCATGGCTGTTGCATTAATTGGTGGGTTAGTGGGGTTTCCAAATCTATCTCCGTTTATTTGTGATAAGCCCTCATCATCATTTTGAGTATCAATCGTATTTATAATTCCACCCTCTAATCTATTAAAATTGACACCATCAGTCTGCTTCGTTACATGAGTCAAGACATTAGAAACAGCTTCTGCACTTATACCTGATTTTTCTAAAGTCTGGGCATGCGGACTAAACTCTGCCCATTTCATTACCTGCCCGTGATCCAAAGTGGTTTCGCCATTATTGGTGAGCATATTATATTTATCTACATCCATAACTATGACATCTCCAGTATATCCTTCTGAATCAACTCCTAAAAATTCTCCGTCTCTTCCAAAAATTGGTGATTCAGGTGCTCTGCCGTCAGAATCAGTAAATAATATCGGATTATTAAATGTGTAAAAGTACGGACTCCAAGCAGCGAAGATGCTTGCTAATGGATCCACAGACAAAAACCGCCCAAAGCCGCATCATACCACCGCGCCCCATAGTCACTAAGGTCAATCCCCCCATCCTTCTCCAATTCCTTACCGTTGTATTGGAATCTATTCTCGATACTTGTATTTAACGGCATAATGCCATCT
>CAMZKG010000311.1 GCA_947311105.1 uncultured Saprospiraceae bacterium | reverse complement strand
TGATAACGCTCTTTACTTGTTAATTTTCTAAAGTCCATTTTTTCCATGATGCAAAGATACTATTAATAATTATCAATACGGTATATATTCGTCAGGTTAATAGGGGAGTTATTCGTCCGCCACCAAGCTCCAGATTGGGTAGATGCCAAGCCCAAGCAATTTGCATGGATTTTGGGTCTTTTATTAGGGGCGATGATGACTTTTTACATTCTTTTTGATGTGATTTCATTGGTTCGATTAAGTATTTGTTTTGTGTGTTTGACCTTACTTTATTTGGAGTCTGTTTTTGGTATTTGTCTTGGTTGCATCCTTTACCAAAAATTAAATATTCCAGTAGAAAATTGTCCCGGTGACATTTGTGAGACAGTGGTTAGAAGGTCTTACGACAAAAAGAAGATACTTTGGTTATTTTTATTTCTAGTGCTATTTGCGGCTCTTTTCGTAGGTTTGAAAAACTGGAAATATGAAGCAAAACCAAAAATTATCATCATTGATGAATAACAAGCCCATCAAGAAAAAAATAGCACAAACGCTCAACCAGTGAACGAAGCAAACGCTCAACCAGCGAACGAAGCGAACGACTCAACCAGAGAGCAAAGCAAACGCTCAACCAGAGAGCAAAGCGAACGCTCAACCAGAGAGCGAAGCGACGACTCAACCAGAGAGCAAAGCGAACGCTCAACCAGAGAGCAAAGCGAACGACTCAACCTATTTCCCCTTCCCTTTAACCAAAACAAGAACCGTATAAAAAAGGATTTTGATATCCAGAGACAACGACATATTTTCGATGTAGAGAATGTCAAATTTTAACCGTTGAATCATCTGATCCACATTAGAAGCATAGCCATATTTTACTTGGCCCCAAGACGTGATACCAGGGCGTACCTTTAGAAGGTGGCGATAATGCGGCGCCCGTTCCATGATTTTATCAATATAGTACTGGCGTTCGGGGCGCGGCCCTACAAGTGACATATCTCCACGGAGCACATTCCAGAAATTTGGCCATTCATCGATACGCCATTTACGCATGGTGGCGCCCCATTTTGTACATCTAGCATCATCTGTTTGCGAAAGCATCGGCCCAGACTTCTCCGCATCGACATACATAGACCTAAATTTAATAATCTTGAACGGCTTGCCATAGAGCCCAATACGCTCTTGAAGATAAAATATAGGCCCAGGAGAAGACAGACGTACAAGTATCGCACTAATCAAAAGCATCGGAGAAAATAAAATCAGCATCACCACACTGACAAAAACATCAATTATACGCTTGATAATCATCTGCCAAGCAGGCATTAATTCTTGACTAATTTCTATCAAGATTTCACCATAGACATGATTCATTTTGACTGCCCCAAGTACGATATCATACATGTCTGGAATAACTTTAATCATGATTTTGTCAAAATCAAAGAGCAAATCCATGATTTTTTGCATCAAACCATGTTCGGATGTCTCAATAGCGATGACTACTTCTTCGATTTCGTGCTTTTTGATAACGGCAGGCAGGTCATTAAGCTTGCCTAAAATAGGCAAATATTCATTGAGCTCTTTGGTGCTACGTCCATTTGAATCTATGAATCCTATGAATTTGTAGCCGAGCCCTTTTTCGCGAGCAATGATATTTTGGTATAGATCAACGGCTTTGCGATTACCGCCGATGATGATGGTGTTGAACGTGACTTTTCCCGCTTTCAATCGGCGGCTAGCACGCGTCAACCAAATCATCCGAAAGGTTGCTACCAGAAAAAATTGTAGGGCAAATAAAGTGATAAAGGAGCTATAATACGTTTGGTAGCCTTCTATCACATCATCTATCAACAAGGTGAAAAACAAGAAGATAACGCCCAAAAAAGTCAAAAATAAGGTGCGAGAAAGTGTATTAAGCCGTGATAAACGGTACAAATCCTTATAACATCCAAAAAAAGCATACAAAAATGACCAACCTAAAGGAATCGCAATGATGCCGATCTGAAAATTAGGATCAGAAAAAATCTCCTGCCAATCAAATGGCCCTACTATATTCTTGCGATATACAAAGAAAATAGCCCATGCCAGGATGGACATGACAAAATCTGTAATGATGTACAGCCAAATCTCTATTTGTCGTTTCTCTCTCACTTATATCTTAGCAGCTTTATGTTGTCAATATAGACTTTGGCTTCGGTCTTACCATTCGCTATCTCATCATCTGTCAGCTTGAGATTCAGCACAAATTGATAATCAACCCATTTGTTAGATTGTAGAAACGGGGTCAAAGGTATATAGATTTTGTTCCAATCTTCTTGTTCATTAATCGTCGAAATGGGTCGAATATCTCCCTGTCCCGTTGATTGATGGCCACGCATCCATACCGAAAATTTAGTATCGTTACGATAGTCCATTTCGATATATACCTGTGAGCCATTTGCCGGAAGGCTAAAAAGAGAGTTGTTGCCCACGGATAGATTAGATGACGTATCAGTAACCAACAATAAGCCACCGGCCCCTTCTGCTCCTTCGGGGACAATCGTTACAAGGGTAGCGGAGTCTTCATCCAAATCATCTGTTAGGACATTACCGATGTCAAAAGTAATATTTAAAGCTAATTCGATTTTGTCGGAAGACAAGTATTGGGTCACTAAGGGGAGCGTATCAATTTTTCCAGCCGTCAATACATGATTCATGATGATGGGCTCATAAAACGGATATATCGTAGGTCGTGCTAAGATACCCGCTTCGTGAATACCTGGAAAAATACGGATATCCGTTTCGCCTGTCGCCAAAATAGGCACTGTCGCAGGTATCGGAAAAACACCTAACAAATCATTGTTGGCATAGACCCATGCTTCCGTAATTTTGGATGTCGATGTGCCAAAATCGGGCTGGGCTTCCACCGTAAATGAAGGAATATATATATACGAAGGTATCGGCTCTTCTTTATTGCACCCCCAAAAAAAGGAGACAAAAAGAGATAATAAGAGACTTAATGAGATTACTTTTTGCATTTTCTTACTGTTTCCCAAGTTGTGCATTGATATTTTCCGCAAGGACTAAAGCCTTCATCCCTGCTTCCAAATCTACATCGACGGCAGTATTATTTTGGATGGCTTCCGCAAAAGTTTCCAACTCCATTAAAATAGAATTAACGGCTTTTACTTTAGGCATTTCCATGGTTAACCATTTTTTGCCCGTTTTAGTGTCGAGAGACATCGCATGATCTAGTTTTGTCGGTTTTTCGTCAAAAAGTTTGATGATCTCTACCGATTTTTCTAGAAAATCTATGCTTAGATAGGCATCATTTTGGAATAAACGCATCTTACGCATGTTTTTCATCGAAATACGACTTGCCGTAATATTGGCGACGCAGCCATTCTCAAACACTATCCGAGCATTGCAGATATCGGGGGTCGGACTGACGATAGACACCCCATTGGCGTGTACTTCCTTGACATCCGAATCGACAACATCCAACAATATATCTAAATCATGTATCATCAAATCATGAACCACCGACACATCCGTCCCGCGTGGATTAAACATGGCGAGACGATGGGCTTCAATAAACAACGGACTAACTTTATGTTCTTTTACCGCAAGGTAGGCAGGATTAAACCGTTCCACATGTCCCACTTGTAATTTGACAGGATGATGTTTTAACAATTCCGACAGCATCTTTGCTTCCGCAACGGTCTGGGTCACAGGTTTTTCGATAAAAACATGCTTATCTTTTTGGATGGCAATCGCCGCCAATTCGGCATGAAATGGGGTAGGGGTAACAATATCCACGACATCCACGGCATCAACCAGCGCTTCATAGCTATCAAATCGGCTTACGCCAAAATCCTTTTCCACTTGAGCCGCATTTTCTGGACTTGCGTCAAAAAAGCCAACGACATCGTAATGCGCACTAGCCAATGCTAGCTTCAAATGTATCTTCCCTAAATGTCCTACGCCTGCGATTCCTATTTTCATGTTAGTATGTTTCTTGCCAAGAATTAGCCTAGTTTTGTCACGATTGCTATCCCTACGGCTATCATCGCAACAACAATAATACCCGCCAGTTTTAAAGAAAGTCGAGCATGATTGACAAATTGGTCGATGTCGTTTCTTCGTTTGGGATATCTAGGATAAATTTCTTGGGTTAGTTTTTTTGTATTTAAAACGTGTACAAATTTTAATCTGACACCAGATTCTACTAATTTTTTGAATTTTCCCAATAAGCTAATTCTAAAATATAAATTCAAGAAGAGCAATCCAAAAAATAGCGCCGTGATGACAATACTGAGTATGCCCATCAATAGCCGGGCTTTTCAAGCTGCTCAAACATATTACGCTTATAAGCTTCGACACCAGGCTGATCAAAAGGATTGACACCCAATAAATACCCACTAATTGCGCAAGCCTTCTCAAAGAAATAGAACAAATAGCCTAAGTTCTGAGCATCTGCCTTCGGGATTATTAGCCGAATATTAGGCACATTGCCGTCAACATGCGCATTGCGAACGCCTTCTATCGCCTTTCCATTGATAAAGTGCAATGTTTTGCCTTCCAAATACGCCAAACCATCTAAATCCTTATCTGCTTTGGGTACTTTTAAGTTACTTTTTACTTTTTCAAGCACGAGTGCCGTTTCAAAAATATTTCTGCGTCCTTCTTGGATATATTGCCCCAAGGAGTGCAAATCTGCCGTAAAAATAGCCGAAGCAGGAAAAATCCCTTTACCTTCTTTACCTTCTGATTCGCCATATAGCTGCTTCCACCATTCCATTAAAAAGGTAAATCTTGGCTCAAAACTGACCATTATTTCGGTAGTCTTGCCCTTATTATACAATACATTTCGCATGGCGGCATATTGCATAGCGATATTTTTTCCGAAAGGAGCTTTCATATCTTCCATCGCATTGGCGGCACCTTTCATCAACGCTTTAATGTCGATACCCACCGCTGCAAGCGGCAATAATCCTACCGCAGTCAACACCGAAAATCGTCCCCCCACATCATCAGGCACGACAAAAGTCTCATATCCTTCCTGCACTGCCAGCTTGCGCAAAGCCCCTTTTTTGGCATCTGTAATCGCAAAAATGCGTTTGGCAGCCTTTGTTTTACCGTATTGAGCTTCTAATTTGTCTTTAAGCAGTCGAAAAGCGATAGCGGGCTCCGTAGTGGTCCCCGATTTCGAAATCATAATAATCGACCAATCCTTACCTTCCAAAACATCCAATAAACCTTGGTGATAATCGGCACTTAGATTAATGCCAGCAAAATACAACTCAGGCGCTTTGCTTTTTGCCTTACCCATTTGATTTTGGAAAGGATGCGCTAAAAACTCATAAGCTGCCTTGGCGCCTAGATAGGAGCCACCTATCCCGATAACAACGACTGCATCAGAATTACGCTTGATTCGCCGTCCAGCCTTGATGATCCGTTCAAACTCTTTTTTGTTGTACTTTGTCGGCAAGTCCTGCCATCCTGTAAACTCTGCGCCCGCCCCTTTGCCTTTAGACAAATCATTAGTGACGGCTTTTGTCAGTGTTGCCATCCGCGACAGTTCTTTTTCGGTAAAGAAATCTTGGAGACCTTGGATATCTATTTGCATGGACTTACTTTTTTGATTCGATTGCTTGCGCAAAAATAATGCGTGAAGGTACTTAACTTTGCGGAAGTCTCCAAGAAATGTTCCCGTGAATTCCCCTAAAAAGTCCAGCGAGCGAGCAAGCGTCAAATCCAACAAGCATAGCGAGTCTCAACCAGAGAGCGAAGCGAACGACTCAACCAACGAGCGAAGCGAGTGTCTCAACCAGCGAACGAAGTGAGCGACTCAACCAGCAAAGCGTCTCAACTCCTCAACTACAACAAGCTATCAATCCCTTTCACCGTAATCGTCAAAGCATCACCATAACACGTATCCACGCACAAACCACATCGCGTACAATCTGCTCCGGCAAAATGCACTTCTTTCGTAGCTTCTCCCCGTTTTACAAACCACAACTCGTGCGGTACCAAACATACATCTTGGCAATCTCTACAATGTCCACATTTATCCAAGTCGAATTTTATCGCTGTCGGCGAAAATTTTCCAATCGCACTATAAGTCACACCCATCGGACAAACATATCTACACCAAAAACGTTTCGTGTGAAATATCTCAAACAACAACAAGCCCAATACCCACAATAATAACACGCTCGGACCATAAATGATTGATCTAGAAATAATACCCACAGGATTCATATCTTCAAACACCAATTGCTTCGTCACAAATGCTAAAACTAAAAACATTGCGAAAGCCACATATTTAACACCGATGGCATAACTGTGTTCTTTAATTTTCTTCTTCTTCACTAACCAATTATGCAGCTTCTCCGCATTTTCCGCAAGGAAGTGATAAGGACAAATCCAAGAACAAAATGTACGACCGCCAGCTAAAAAATAAAAAGTAGCTATCACACCGATTCCAATAAAGAAATTCGTTGTTAACATACCAAAATTCCCCGTTCTAACTCTAATCAAAACCTGCTGCAAGGAATTAAACAAATCCATCAAATAAATCCCAAAAAATCGAGACCCGCTCAAAGAGCCCTCCAAGACACTTATATCAAATGCAAAGGATGCCCAAAACAAAGTATTTAATGTCAACAAGACCGCCCAACGCTTATTACGCCACTTATGATTGGGCGCATGTTTGGCTTTCCATTGCTTAAACGTAAGCCCTTCTTTAACATTTGGCATGTCCTCTCTACGCTTAGCTGGTAAAGGCTGCCCTTTTCTCTTTTTCTTACTAAACAACATGGCTACGCTTTTTTCATAGTGATACTAGGCCCTTCTGTTGGACAAATCATCGTGCAAACACCACAACCTGTACACCCTTCCAAGACTTTTGGAATTTTATTTTCAACAATAATCGCCTTCTCGCCAATCGGACAATCCGTCACACAAATATCACAAATTGACCGGTCAAATTCGTGTTCATTTACGGGGTACGGAGAAAGCCCATTTTTGACATCTGCTGGCGAAGCATATACTCCTTTAAAATTAGCATCTCTTGGCGACCCTTTAAAACCTTTACCATTTGCCGCAAGGCAGGTATCGGTATTTAATACTGCCGTCCCCATCTTCGTATATTCGTGCATAGCAGGAAGCTGGACAGCAATAATATTAAAATCATGATCGTTAGGATGCTCCTTTTCATACTTCGTAATAGCCTTCTCCCCTTCTTCTTTAAACTGAATAAAGTCCAAGGCGGCTGTTGGACATGTCTCAACACATTGCATCGCCCCACAAGAAAAGTCACAAGCCTGCTCTCTAACATCCAAATACGGCGTACCATAAGAAAGACCTTGCGTCAAATCCGCCAACTTCACCGCATCTATCGGACAAATCTGCACACATAGGCCGCACTTGATACAGGCATACATAAAGTCATCATTAGCTATCGCCCCTGGCGGTCGGAGCATATTTTCTCCATTGGTGGTATCCTTGGTACTCAAATAAGTCACTCCTGCACCAACCGCTCCAACACCTATAGCCGTCGCTACACTAAATCTCAGAAACTGTCTTCTGCTTATTTCTTTCTCTTTTTCTTTCTTTGCCATAGCGCTAATTTTTATTCTTTGGTGAGTACTTCAAAGCTACCTTTTTCCTTCCACTTATATATTGGCTTCCGATCTCGAAGTATAAATTTTGGCTTTGAAAATGGAGCCAATCGCTCTAAGAAATCCAAAACTTCCAATATCGGTGCCCCAAAATAAAACCCAACATCTCCATTAAAATCCGTTAGCTGTCCATTATAACTATAAAGCACATAGGGTATATCCCCAATATTGTCTTTATCCCTATCAAAGCCTTGATAATCAGCCCAATAATTTCCCTTAAACTTATTTCGATTGGCGGTTTTTCCATTGGTAAAGACTTGCGTCAAATTATCATGAAAGAAATTGCCTTCGATTTCATTACCTTCGATATCTGAGTGAAAATACATCCCTTCATTACAGAAAGCAATCTCGTTGCCCTGAATCGTATTTACTTTATAGGGCACTAAAGGTGAGATATCAAAATGAATCCCTTTAACCGAATATAAAAATCGGTTATTTAATATCTGATTAGAGGACGTTTCTTTCATCCCGATACACATACCTGATGTGCCATTATTTCTTTGGATTAGATTATTGGAGATGAGCGTTTTTTCGCTGTACATCAAGAAGATACCGACGGAGTTATTTGAAAACTCACTAAAGGAGATTCTATTCTCATGAGAATACATAAAGTGCATCCCGTAACGACTGTTTTCTCCTTTATTGGCATAAAAGGAATTATCAGAAGAATACCAGACCACCATATCTCTCACTTCGTGCCAATAATTCTGTTCCAAAGCATTGTGGTTAGAATACCACAGCCTAATCCCATCCCCTTTTAGAGCCAATGATTTACTAGCGATAGAAGTAATATCATTATATTTTAATACGCAATAATCTGACTTATACAAATCAATACCCACTAAACAATTGGAGATTCTATTATTTATAATATTCACATAATGCCCTTCTCTAATTTTGACACCTGCATCCAATCGATCTGGAGAGTCTCCAGAATCAATAATATCACAATTCATAATAGTCACGCTGTCTGCTTTTATGATAAAAACAGACTGATTTTGCATCCCTGAAATAGTTGCTTCACCCTGCCCATCAATCACTACATTGGCTACATTAACGGTAGCAGGCCCTGTATAAAACCCAGGTTTTAACCGCAAGGTATCCCCTGACTTCAAGCCCGACAACAGAGTATTTAGAAAGACCTGACCAGTCTTATCTCTAGTCCCTTGGACAGGGGTTTTCAATCCTTTATGCGCAATTTTTCCGTCTTGCGCCCAAAGTCCAGTGACAACAAAAAGAAAAAATATTAAAACCTTCGATTTCATGTTGATTTAAATTAGAAGTAGCACAAAACCCTGACACACAGAGCCTTGTGCTATTTCTTGATGCCTTTCGGCAAAATATGTTTACTTCAAATCTCTAATGGCTTTCTTTTTTAGAAGAAGAGAAAGCATGATAGAAATAAAAGTCAAGACTGCCGTTCCAAACCCAATATACGGATATGAAACAGTCCCAAACTGAGCAACTTTACCTTCACCAAAAATAGTCGGCATAAAAGGTTTAATGCCATTAAAAGCACCCCCTCCATGCAATCCTAAGTGATGACCGTACCAATACATCGAGTAACCAAACAAAAGTAAAAAGTAAAAGGGGACCAGCGCTGGAATCCAAGCAAAAAGGCTATTCACTCGCTTAGGTGTAGCAATAAAAATAATGAGTAACAATCCAAACAGCATAAATGCATATTTAGAATTTTTCAAGACCCCATCCAAAAACTTTAGGTACTTGGGTGTTACGTCTATCTCGATAGGCTTGCCTGTTTCGGTCGAAATCTTGTCATCACCATTAGCTTCTTTTACGGTATTAAAAACATAATACTCTGGGTACGGTCGAGTCTTATCTGTATTTACTCCATGTACAATTGGATACATCCCGATGTAGTGATTAATGGCATTCATTTCAACTAAGCATTCTGCCCCTTCATTAGTGGTTATTTCTGCTCTTTCTTTGACGCCTTCGCATCCATTATAAACTCCATCAAACCTAAATTCGATACGAATTCCCTTCGGATACATCGCCTTTGGATACTGCCGACTCTGTAGGGCTACCCACCAAGTAGGAAGGAAAAAAGTAGCGATTAACAACCCTAAGCCGATGACTCCAAACACTTTGTATAGGAGTCCTGCTTTATTTGTTTTCTTGTTCATTTTTTGATTTTTTTTAAAGGACTAATTTATCCTTTTTAACACACCCCTTTCTTTAAAGTTGCTAAAATCAACTTTAAAAATAAAAAAAGCTCGAGCCTTGGCAATCCACTTTTAACTTTCTACAAAAAATACAAAAAGTACCCCCAAAACTCGAGCTAAAAACAAGCATGAAATATTCAAATATTCCATGCTTGTAAAATTCAAAATCATGTTACAAAGTCTTCTTTCTTACTTCGTACCTTGTTCAATCATATATTGAACCGCAGCTTTAATATCATCATCGGATAGTTTCGTATTACCCCCTTTCGCAGGCATCATACCTTTTTTCCCTGTAAATCCTTCGGTAGCATGCTTGACTGCTTGTCCAGATTTAGCAATAGCCTTCCAACGATCCTTTTCCGTAAACTTCGGTGCGCCAGTCACTCCCGTGCCATGGCAAGCAATACAAGTTCCTTGATAAATTTTCTTACCGGCTTCATTATCCGTAGTTGTTGCGACAGCTCCACCACCTTCTTCCATTACTTGCTTAGATTTTGCTTTCAAGAAAGCAATAATCTTAGACGCATTTTCGCTATTTACGTTTTGGTTAGGCATAGCCAATTTAAAATGCTGACGCATAGCTTCAATATCCGCATCTTTCAAGTGAGAAGCTGGATTCATAATCCATTCTTTTAACCACTTGTCATCACGACGCTTATCAACCATCAACAGATCAGGCCCATTAAACTCTTGTCCAAATTTGTGACAAGCATTACAGCCATGGTTCAAGTATTCATTTTCACCTGGAAGCAAGTTAGCCAATTCAATCGCAGAAGGCTTAAATGCTTGCATTTGGTTATCCTTATTAATCCGGTCTGTATAAGCCAAAACTCGCTTGTTTTCAGCACCTTGATTAAACTTGACATTCAGATAACCCACTAGCTTTCTATCCTGTGCTTTATTTTGCTCATCCAATAGGATAGGATAAGCACCTGATTTTTCAGCGTGGAATTTAATTGTTGCAGTTTCGCCTGGACTAAATGGATACATCTTGTCATAAGCCGAAATCTCATATACATAGTGATCTGTAACGGATTGACCTAGGTTTGTCAAGTGCAACAAAACTGTCTGGCCTTGATTAACTTCAATGTTGGCTGGGTTTACTTGACCATTTTGGATGGTTCCAAATATTTCCACTGTATTCCCTTTATTCACACGTTTTTCTGCACCTGCAGAAGTGGCATAAGGAGATTTTTGCCCTGTGGCAGAGTTGGTACCTACTGGATACACTGCAATTGAGTTAGAAGCATTAACTTTTAGCATCGCGGTATAGTGCGGCTCTCCCATTGGCAAAGGCATATCATATATCACCTTAGGCTTCTTTCCAGAAATATCAATCAACTGGTGATTCTGTGGATGCAATGGCCCTACTGGATTAAAACGGTCAATAGACAACTTATTCAATGAAATCAAATATTTACCATGTGGGTGTTTTGTATCTCCATAAGCAGCCACCAAATGACCTACATTATAGTGAGAAGGTACAAATTCTAAAACTTTCAAGTTAATATAGTCCCACTTGGTAATCCTTGAATCCACATAGATAGACGTATAAACAATCCCTTTCTCTTTGTCATATTGGTTATGCAATGGCCCTAGTCCGACTTCGACACTTCCGTGCAAAACATCTTCTAAAGGAATCACTGGCAAACCAAATTCATCATGCTCAAATTTTCCTGCTGCGATAGCTGCTTTGATTTTCTCGAAAGAGTAAACCCATGCGTGCGAATCCAACTTGCCAGCCACAATAATATAGTCACCAGTAGGATCAACATCCACTCCATGCGGAGACTTTGGCTCCGGAATCAAATAAACCAAGCCATGCTTAATAGACTCAGACATTGGAATCACTTTCATCCCATGCACCATTTTAGTCCGTATCTTACCCGCCTTTAACAACTTCTCGGCTTTCGCCCAAAGTGTAATGTGCATATAGTCAACGTCTCTAGAAGAACAACCCGCTTCAAAAGGAGGACGTCCATCTTCTATACCACCATAATACATCTCTGTACAAAGTGAGTTGGTAAATCCATATCCATAAGAAGCATTTTTACCTGCATCGGACAAATCCTGCGTATAAGGAGGAAACTCAAAACAGAAAGAAGATTTTTCTTTGATTCTTCCGTTATCGTTATCAAACTTCCAGTAAGTAATACCACCACGCCAGTACTTTTTAAAGTTAGACTCTGTCAAAGGATGGAACTTATGATCATACGGAGCTGGATACTGCGACGCAGACATAATGTATTCAGAATTCGGTGTAAAGAAAGCTCCACCGTGAATATTACGGAAGATAGGTTCTTTTACCACTTGCTTTACGCTCCAATCCTTCAAGTCATATATGTAGATTCTTGGATTGGCCTTATCATTAATAGCTGCCCACTTATTGTTATAGTCACCATCCGTCTCCGAAAAACCTGGGTGGTGTGTATCCCCCCAAAGGATTTCTTGTCCATCAATAAAACCATCTTTTAACAACTTGTCCGTCTCTACACTATAACCAAACCCTGCATACGGCTGCCTTGTATTGGTAGGTACATACTTTAACATTCTCATGGAAGGTACTGAGTACATAATCATATTACCCTCTTGTCCACCAGAGTTAAAAGTAACATACTCATCCTTCAGATTATCAGGAGTATATGTCTTAGCTGCCGCCAAAACATCATCTTCTGTCAATCCTCGACGCTTAACGACATCCTGAAAAGACTCTTTGCCTCGGGGTGCCCCAGAAATATCTGTACTACCGCCCGAGTGACTACCGCCTTCATCTCCTCCTTTCCCACAGCTGACAACAGCCAATGCGAAAAAGATCAGAGAAAGACCCAAAATTATATTTTTGAAATTTTTCATTGTAT
Source organism: uncultured Saprospiraceae bacterium (assembly GCA_947311105.1). Taxonomy (GTDB): domain Bacteria; phylum Bacteroidota; class Bacteroidia; order Chitinophagales; family Saprospiraceae; genus HyVt-613. Next base: position 4,526 of record CAMZKG010000311.1, on the reverse strand, counting down.
TCTTTTTTTGTTGATTAGATTATTTGTTGATTTTCTCTTCTAAAAGCTTTTTCGCTCTCAAACCAACGTCTGCTGTTTTCACTTGATACTGCCAGTATTGCTCAGCCCATAAGAAAGCTTGTTTCCACTTACCTTCTTTAGCATATTTTTCATGCTTTTCCTTTGCGGAAGCACCTTTACCTAATTGGTCAAAAGCATCATCCACTAACGCTTTTACGTAAGGGTACTTACCAAAATTATTATCTTTCAAAAACTGAACAACACCATTGATAACTTTCTGTGTGTTAGCAATGACAACCAACTTGTCTTCATAATTCTTTTTGTACCCAGCCAATTGCTCAGGAGTCAACTTCTCTTCCGCAGCGATATCACCACCTTTGTATCCTTTAGGCTTCACCATCAAAATACCTTCCATCTCTAAGTGCAAAGCAGAACAGAATTCTGTACAATAATACGGAAAGGCTCCAGCTCTATCTGCTGTAAACGTAACAGATGCGGTCTTTCCTGGCTCAAAACTACCATGAACACCGTAAGTATCAACCGTAAATCCATGCGTTTCATCTTCTGCACGCTCTAAGTTGGTTAAGTGAAAAGTCACCACATCTCCTTGATTTACTCTAACAATCTCTGGTGTAATGTGCGAACGAATCAAGGTGCCGAATACGTGTACACGGTTGCCTTCTCGTTCAATTTTTTCTTGACCTGCAACTGTCTTATACTTAGAAGTCTCCCCAGAACGAGTATTTGTGCCCAATGGATATCTAATAATCGGCTTAATCGTAGTTCTTAATACAGAAGCTTGACCATACACATTGGCTTGTGGCATACTCATGGTATATAGATCAGACATATCATCTGAAGATATATCAATTAAATGCACAAAACTAGGTCTTACAGGCCCTACATTCGGGTAATTTTTATACACTCCTTTCTTATCGACTACGGTTAAGTAGTTAGAGTGGGGAGAAGCAGACATTCCTTGCGGGGTCATCAAATAACCTGGCTCAAAAGTCAAATCAATAGATTGGTCAACCTTTAAGTCTTCGTAGTTAAAACGAACCACTTTTTTGTCATTACCTGCAGAAGCGTAGGCAGTATTTTTTCTATAATCAAAAGCAACATCTACGACACCGCTACCTAAAGCAATGGTTCCTTTTTGAATATCACCCAAAGCAACTGTACCGCCATTTACAGCAGATTTTGCCTTAGCAGCATCAATAACCACAGCATTATCCGCAATGACGATAAAATACTTTCCGTCAGGAGTTGTCTTTACTGCTTTTACATCAGCAGGCATTTCTACAAAGGCTACTGCCTTAGCATTTTGCGCTTCTGCATAAGTAATCGCATTAAAGTCATTCACTCTTGCCTTACCAGCTTTCGCTAATTTGTCATAATCCAAGAAATAAACAAAAGACTTGCCATCCATTTTTGCAACTCCAGCAATAAGACCTTTACCAACTCCCTTACCTGCATCAAAATAACCCATTGCGTATGCAGGCAACTCAACCGTAAAAGACTCTTCTTTAATCATTCTACTTTTGTGCATCTCCTTTCCTTCCACAAACTTCCAAAAAGTCACACCTGATTTTTTGGCATCGCCTACTTTGTCCGTCCAAGGAGCTGGATAGTGACTAGATTGAATCACATACTCTGTGTTAGGGGTTACCACTGCTTCTGGATAAATACTTTTCAAAACAGGGTTAGACAACACCTGCTTGGTTTCAAAATCATCCAATCCCATCAAAGCAATTCTTGCATTGGCGCCATCGGAAAAGAAAGCAAAGTGACCGTTATAATTACCGCCAGTCTCAGAGAATGCAGGATAACGCATATCCCCATAAGTACTAATACGATTGTCCAAAGATGCTTTTTTCAACATCAAAGAACTTTCATCGTCAAACCCATACCCTTGCCAAGGTTCTGGTGAAAATACCCCCACATACTTGTAGATACGCATGGATGGGATACCATACACAATCATGGTTCCAGAGTTACCTGTACCCACTATCGCAAAGTACTCATCCCGACCACCCCGTGGCATAAATGTCTTTACACTAGCTAGTACATTAGCGTCTGTCAAACCCCGAGCACTTTTTACTTCCGCCAAAGTCTGCTGAGCAGAGAGCGGAAAGGCCATAAAGCCCAAGGCCAATAGTGCCAGTATTGCCTTTATTCGTTTTGCATTTGAAAACATAAGATTGAATTTTAAGAGATTTAGAAAAACTAAACAACTTCTTGAAAGAAAACTAAAAGGACAATTTTATCCTTTTATAAATTTACGCAAAGTTAATCCTTCAATCTTAGTTTTTTTGATGATATTCAATAGACTAACTAATGACTATTGTCACCTACTATTAAACACAGGATAAGAATACAATTATCAACGAATTACACATTAAAAAAAACCTGTCACATTATCATTTTTATCACACATTTTTAGCTCCAATAATACCGCTAACCAACGACCATAAAGCATACTAATTTACGCCTAAACTTGGGCAACTTCTCACTTGAATCCTACGAAAACCTATAAATAAAAACCAAAAAGGGCCTATTTTTAATGTGCAAATAGCACAACTTTCACAAAAAAAGTGTCACTAAAAATAAAATCTTTGGCCTTTTCAGGAAAAGACCTAGAATTGAGCTCCATCCCAAACAACGTTCGATTAATAGGAATTTCTTCTGTTTCGAGTGAGATTTGCCCTTCTTTTTTCCGAAAGGAGACCATTTTAAATTGAATCGGTTGGACAATATGTCGGATACTGAGCGCTCCACTCACCAAATACTGCCCATTACTCTTTTCTATTTTAGCGGTCTTAAACTTTAAAAACGGATAATGCGCCCCATCGAAGAAATCCGCCGTCTGCAATACGTTATTAAATGTACCCTGCATCAACTTATAGGTGATGCTCGTGTCTCTTGCGGACTTCGTAATGGCTGCGGCATACACTCCGACGGGCTCGTCCTTGCGGACAAAAAGCTGACCACCCTTCAAATCAACTAGACCTTTGTGGTTTTCACAATGCCAAGCAATCTTACTTCTTGTGGTATCAATGAGAAAGCTTTGCGCATTAGGTACAGATGTCAATGGCCTAAAAGTATCGGGATTAATAACGTTGGGCTGGGTTTTATCCGATTGTACTGCTTCTTTTTTTTCTCCTTCTTGACAACTACTAACCAGCACTAGGACAACCATTAAAGAGAAGAACTTTTGCATCTTTCAGACCTTTTTGTGATGTGCATTTTACACAATGACCTAAATAACGAGTGAAGAATAGTATGGTTCAGGCTACTAAAGTAAAGATTAATTATTTTTTTAACAAATAAAGTTATTCACATTTTTGGGGTATTAGGTCAAGAGATGCGCAACCTATTTCATGGGGCTTCACTTTCACCCTTAACCCTTAACCTTTAACATCTACAACCCACTCCCTAAAAGCAGTCCAGTATCCTTCATGCCCTTCCGTACTGTCCCAAAGAGCCCTAGAGCCATGAATGCCTTTTTCGGAAGGTTTGTAGAAGATCAAGTTTTCTTTAGCCATTGGAATTAGAAGCTGCTCAACGGCCGTTATTTCCTTTTTTGCGCAAGTAACAAATACGGGCTTTTTCAACGCTTTAGCGGCTTGACCGATTTCGAATCCACGAATATATTCTCCTGGACTAAATGCAGCGATTGCTTTGACTTTGTCGGTATTGCCAAGGTATAAGGCAAGCGCTGCCGAATAGGAACTACCTACCAAAATAATGGGTTGATTATTATTTAGCTCATACGCTTTATTGATAGCCGCTTCAATATCTTGTACGGCATCAGTGTATCTAACGTTCATTTGGCGTGCTACAGCCGCTTTGAATGTTTCGTTGTAGATGTCATTGGCTTTTCTTCCTGCGCGTTGGTCGATGGCTAGACAATCAAAACCCATTTCTAGGAGTTTGGGAGCGGTATTGATATATTCGCCGCGGCTAAATCCCGCTTGATGACACAATAAGATAAAATCTTTATTCCCTTCTTTATGGTACAAATCGGCGGTAATAGGCAGGTCATCTTTTGATGGAAATTCAATTTGGCCATTTTTCAAGGCGCTTTTTTTCACTGTGGAAGACTTGCGTTTTACATCGAGCGGAGCTCCATGGGAAGTTTTGGGTGCTGAAGAACAAGAAAATACCAGTAGAATCGAAAAAATCAAAGTAAAATATCGCATCGCTCGTGTCTTTATTTTTGGTAACTATTTTTGAAAACTATGCGAAAGATACGGAAATAATTGAGAACCAGCAATCAGGCATCATAAGAAAGGTAAAAGGTCAAGGGCAAAAGGGGTTAAAGGCTTCCAAAAGTGCCCCTATTACCCAAGGTTCAAAAACCACTAACTCCATCTAGCAATCAATTGAACAATTGCACGCTTGCACAATTGAACAATTGAGTCCACTCCGAAAAGTCAATGTCCTCTTTTATTTGGAGATTTCGCAAAATTTTATTCTGTGATATCAGTTTTTAGGCTGGTTTCAGTTGAACAATTGCACGGTTG
>CAMZKG010000310.1 GCA_947311105.1 uncultured Saprospiraceae bacterium | reverse complement strand
ATGTCGGCTCATCACATCCTGGGGCTGAAGCAGGTCCCAAGGGTACGGCTGTTCGCCGTTTAAAGTGGTACGCGAGCTGGGTTCAGAACGTCGTGAGACAGTTCGGTCTCTATCTGTAGTGGGCGTTAGAAATTTGCGTGAATCTGTCTCTAGTACGAGAGGACCGAGATGGACTAACCTCTGGTGTATCAGTTGTGCCGCCAGGTGCATTGCTGAGTAGCTACGTATGGAATGGATAAGCACTGAAAGCATCTAAGTGCGAAGCCAACTTCAAGATGAGTATTCTATTGAGGGTCGTAGAAGACGACTACGTTGATAGGCTACAGATGGAAGTGCAGTAATGTATGGAGTCGAGTAGTACTAATTACCCGAAAGCTTTCTTTTTTAATTTTTAAAATTAAAGCTAAGAGCAAACCAAAATATTTACTTAAAATTAAAGTGATTTAACACTCTCATATTTTGTCATTGACAATCTAAAGACATAGAGCCTTAGGGCTCAAAAGAAAATGGTGGCTATAGCGAAGGGGCTCCACCTCTAACCATTCCGAACAGAGTAGTTAAGCCCTTCAGCGCCGATGGTACTGCCGCATGGTGGGAGAGTAGGTCGCTGCCAACTTTTTTTTTAAAAGCTCATCCTTTGGATGGGCTTTTTTTGTACGCTACACTGAACTACTTCGTATTTTACTCCTGAAAGTAGTTATTATATGCCTACCTTTGTACTCAGAAATCAATACATATGGGTAACCAACTAACGAATAAGTTAACTTTCGAACTCGCATGGTGGTTTGTAACTGCCATCGTTTGCTATATTTTTTATTTTGCCAACTCAAATGCCTTCGAGCCTTATCCATTTTTTAAAGTGAACATGATTTTTATTGTTACCTTTATTACGGTGACTCGATATGTATTTTTGTTAAGGCATACGCCCCTGGCAGCTTCTAGAAATCTAATGATTGCCTTAATATTTGTTTCTGTTCCACTATTTTTGTATGTTTTAGATGAGTATCGAGCGTTCAAGATGTTTTGGGATGATGGTAAGTTACTATCTTTTTTAGTTAGTGATGATTTTGATGCAAGGACGAAAGCAGCTACTTTTTTTAGGAGGCAAATGTTGTTTTTTTCAATTGGTAGTATGTTTGCCATATTTATTTTGCCTTTTACACTGGTAAAGGCTGTTTGGCGCAAGCATAATAAAGGGTACGTTTAATGGGTCTTGCAAGAATTTTAGAGCGTAGGAACGATAAAATTCACTTCTTAAATTATTTGTAATGGGGTATTTAGATGAACTTAATGATGTCCAGCGGGGTGCAGTAACGACCACCGAAGGGCCAGTAATGGTCATCGCTGGGCCAGGTTCTGGTAAAACTAGAGTGTTGACCTTCAGAATTGCTTATTTGTTGGAGCAAGGGATCGCCCCTTGGAATATTCTTTCCTTGACCTTTACCAATAAGGCAGCGAGAGAAATGAAAGAGCGAATTGAAAAAGTAGTAGGCGATAAGGTCAAACACGTCTGGGCGGGGACTTTTCACTCTATATTTGCTAGGATTCTGCGCTCTCATGCAGATAAATTGGGTTATCCAAGGGATTTTGTGATTTATGATGCGCAAGATTCTAAAAATGTCATTAAGGCTATTGTGAATGAACTGTCGCTAGACCCAAAAGTCTATCAGCCAAATGCCATCGCTTCGAGAATCTCTAGTGCCAAAACGAATTTGATTGCTCCTAGCAAATATGAATTGCATGCAGATTTGATGGATGAAGATCGGGCAGCAAGAAGACCTTATTTCTATCAAATATATAAACAGTATATGGCACGAAATCATCGCTCCGGAGCAATGGATTTTGATGATTTGTTGTATTTTTTATATTGGCTTTTTCGTAAGGAAAAAGATGTATTAGCAGAGTATCAAAAAAAGTTTAAATACGTGCTTGTAGATGAGTTTCAAGATACGAATTTTTTACAATATTCTATTCTGAAGCAATTAATTCACTATGACGGAAGTCCAGAGAATATATGTGTGGTAGGCGATGATGCGCAAAGTATTTATGCGTTTCGGGGGGCGACTATCGATAATATATTTGGATACGAAAAGGATTTTAAAAATGTAAAAACCTTTAAACTAGAACAAAATTATCGCTCCACAAATTATATCGTCCAAGCAGCTAACGAAATTATAAGCTATAATAGTAAGCAAATTAAAAAGGATATTTGGACCGATAAAAAGGAAGGTAATAAAATAAGATTAATCAAAACTAGCTCCGACGCAGAAGAAGCTAAACGAGTGGTCGATTTAATCCTTGAACAAAAAAATAGAAATCATCTACGCAATGAAGAGATAGCGATCCTTTATCGCACAAATGCCCAGTCTAGAGTCTTTGAAGAATATTTTAGACGCTACGATATTGCCTATCGTATCTATGGGGGGCTTTCTTTTTATCAACGAAAAGAAGTCAAGGATTTAGTGGCTTATTTGAAGCTGACTATTAATCCAAAAGATGGAGAAGCGTTCAGAAGAGTGGTGAATTATCCAAAACGTGGAATTGGAAAAACAACTTTAGAGAAACTTGCAAAATACGCCAATGAAGCAGAAATGTCACTTTGGGAAGCAATAGATAATGCACCGCTGCCCGCAAAAGCAAAAGATAATCTTCTGAAATTCAAGGTGTTAGTGAAAGGGTTTCAAAAGAAAATGGACACAGTGCCGCCTTCTGACCTTGCTCGATTTATTTTTAACGCAAGTGGTCTAAGACCGATTTTAGTTGCAGATAATACACCAGAAGGGGTAGGGCGAATTGATAATATTAATTCACTGTTGGATGGTATCAAGGCTTATGAAGAAGAAGATGCGGTCGTGGCGGTACAAGAAGATGAAGAGAAGAAATCGCTTACGGGATGGTTGCAAAACATTTCATTATTGACGGATGCCGATAAAGAAAATGAGTCCAACGATGTGGTGACCTTGATGTCTGTGCATGCAGCTAAGGGGCTAGAGTTTAAGTCTGTTTTTGTAACGGGAATGGAAGATAAACTATTTCCATCTTTTATGTCTATGGAAAGTAAAGAGTCATTGGACGAAGAAAGGCGGCTTTTTTATGTGGCAGTGACTCGAGCAGAGCAGTTTTTGACATTGACCTATGCGGAGAGTCGATACAAGTTTGGGCAGATGACATATGGTAAGCCTAGTCAGTTTTTGGGAGAAATATCAAGTGATATTATTGAGTCCAACGTCGTTGCTCGCCCAAGTCGAGTGAATACATCTTCTACGGTGCAGGGCTCTTTTAAGCCTTATTTGCCCAAAAAGAAACTTCCGAAACGGCGCATCCCTAATTTTAAGCCAAGTTCTATTGATGATATTAAAAAGGGCGTAACCGTAGTCCATGAGTTTTTTGGTAAAGGAAAAGTGTTGCAAATTGATGGCACCAATGATAAAAGAGTCGCCACCGTTTATTTTAAAGATATGGAAAAGCCAGAGAGACGCTTGATGTTGCGATTTGCTAAGTTGCAAGTACTTTCGTAAAATGAACGCCACAGAATTAAAAAAATTTATTCAAAAGCGAGCTAGGGAGCTGGGATTCGATGATGTTGGGGTTGCGAAAGCAGAACGGCTTAATGATGCAGCGGTTTTATTGCGCTCGTGGCTTGATACTGGTCAACATGGCACCATGTCCTATATGGATAATCACTTCGAAAAGAGAGTAAATCCGACCGCGTTAGTACCTGGCGCAAAGACAGTAATTTCTTTTTTGTATAATTACCACCAACCCAATTTGAATTGGACGAAAGGACAGCCAAAGATTGCTTCTTATGCGGTCGGTAGGGACTATCACAAAGTTTTAAAGAAAAAATTAAAAATACTCTTTCGAGAAATTGAAGAGAAAGTGGGGACTATCAACGGTCGAATATTTACAGATTCGGCACCCGTGATGGAAAGGCAATGGGCTGAAAGAAGTGGATTGGGCTGGCGCGGTAAGCACACGCTTTTGATTCATCCTAAAAAAGGTTCTTGGTTTTTTTTGGCAGAGATTATCTCGGATTTGGATTTAAAACCTGATGATCCTATCGAAGACCATTGTGGCACTTGTACACGCTGTATAGATGCGTGCCCTACGGATGCCATTTCGCCGCAAGGCTATCTGATGGATGGCTCCAAATGTATTTCTTATTTGACGATTGAAAAGAAGGAGGAGATTCCCAAAGAGTTTGAAGGGAAGATGCAAGATTGGATTTTTGGATGCGATATTTGTCAGGATGTTTGTCCTTGGAATCGCTTTGCCAAAGCACATAATGAACCTGATTTTCAGCCTAGAGCGGATTATAGCGCTCTTTCGAGAAAAGAGTGGGCGGAGATGACCGAAGAGCAATTTGATGAGTGGTTTTTTGGGACGCCTGTTAAGCGTGCAAAATATGAAGGTCTAAAGCGTAATATTGATTTTTTACGTAAGTAAATCACCGAATCAAAGTCACATCCCCACTAAACTCCCGTACATTTCCATCAATAAATTCAATAATGGCCACATAGACATAAACCCCTGTTCCCATTTTTTTCCCTTTGTAAGAGCCATCCCAGCCATCGTTTTTAAAGGCTTGAACGTCTTTGTTCTCTGCTACATAAACCCGATTGCCCCAGCGGTCATATATGTTTAATTTGATGAGTTTTTCGCCTTTTTTATTGGCATAAACTGAAAATTTATCATTGATGCCATCTCCATTTGGACTAAAGACATTGGGGATATATACCCCATAATTCATCAAAACATCAAATTCTCTTTCGGTAGTCAATTGGCATCCAATCGGGTCAGTCCCGACGAGTGTCACATAGTCATCCCGAATAATTTGGGTCATCACATTCTCGCAAGAGTCACAGAGTAAAGTGTCATTTTGAAGCCATGAATAAATGGGCGCATCTAAGGTGGAAAAAGCATTTAATTTGACTACCTCGCCATAACAAATCGAGTCTTTGGACAAAATGTCAATGACAGGAATCTGGTCATAAGGCGAATACAATTGAATGGCAACCAGACTGTCGCACTCATCCGTAGCAATCACTTCAAACCCTTCCATTTTCTCGAAAGAGTAAGTATGATTATTTACCAAAATAGAATCATACCAACAAATCGTATCTTGTACAAAAGTCGTATCCACCGCATAAAAATCTATAGATACATCAATAACAGAATCGCATCCCGTATAGGCTGCTCCAGAAATAGACACAATACCCGAAGGATGATGGATGCTAAAAATGCTATCCGCCACGACTAAAGTGTCCGCCACGCACAGGGTTTGATGAATGATGGCGGTGTCATCATAAAATCTCAAATCAACATTAACTAAGCTATCACATCCGCCCATGGCACCGCCCAGTAAAAGTACCGAGCCCGATGGATGGTCAAATTGAAACGATTGTCCGTTGATGAAAAGCGAATCTCCGATGCAAGTATTTGCTTGGTAGGCTCCAGTTATGGTTTGGGCGAATGTGAGATTTACATTGACGATGGAGTCGCACCCACTTTGGGCAGCATTGGACAGGGTGACACTACCCGAAGGGTTGCTTTCGCTAAACGTAGTTCCGTTGATACTGATGGATTGACCAGAGCAGAGTGTTTGGGCGTAGTTTTCTTGGATGGCAGGTAAGAAAAGTAGTTGGACATTAACTATGGAGTCGCATCCGCCTTGGGCAGCATTGGGCAGGGTGACACTACCCGAAGGGTTGCTTTCGCTAAACGTAGTTCCGTTGATGCTGATGGATTGACCGGAGCAGAGTGTTTGGGCGTAGTTTTCTTGGATGGCAGGTAAGAAAAGTAGTTGGACATTAACGATGGAGTCGCATCCGCCTTGGGCCGCATTAGGTAGGGTGACACTACCCGAAGGGTTGCTTTCGCTAAACGTAGTTCCGTTGATACTGATGGATTGACCAGAGCAGAGTGTTTGGGCGTAGTTTTCTTGTATAT
>CAMZKG010000309.1 GCA_947311105.1 uncultured Saprospiraceae bacterium | reverse complement strand
TGGTTGAGTCACTCGCTTTGCTCGTTGGTTGAGACGCTCACTTCGTTCGCTGGTTGAGTCGTTCGCTTTGCTCGTTAGTTAAGACGTTCGCTTCGCTCTCTGGTTGAGACGTTCGCTTTGCTCTCTAGTTGAGTCACTCGCTTTGCTCGTTAGTTGAGTCACTCACTTCGTTCGTTGGTTGAGCGCTCCAACAAAAACAGCCGATTCTGCTTGCGCAAAACCGACTGTACATTCAAACATTTTCTAATACTACCCGACTACTGCTTAACGACTCTTTGTATCAAAGTCTGCTGTCCATCAGATAATTTTACAAAATAGGTACCCAATGCTAAGCTTGACATGTCAACATCATGCTTTTGGATACCGCTTGTAGATTCAAATTTCTCCGTAAGGAGTACTCTACCTGTCACATCTGTCAATGCAACAGTCATATCACTGGCTGCTTCCGTGGTAAACTCAACCGTCAAAACAGCACTCGTAGGTACAGGATAAGCGCCATATAACCCAAATCCCTTCTCCTTACGCAATAAGCTAATCACGTCAGAGTACTCATAACTACCATCCAAATCAACCATCTTTAAACGATAATACGCCAAAGAACTAGGCTTCTCATCTTCAAAGCTATAACTCATCAGTGTATTGGTATTACCACTAGCTTCTACTCTACCGATAGACTCAAAATCTAAGCTGCCTGAAGCAGCACGTTGCACTTCAAAGTAACTACCATTGCGCTCTGTCTCGGTTGTCCATGTTAGCATATTGGATCTTGTCATTAGCTTGCCCTGGAATTTACCTAATGCAATAGGCAAGACAGATGCACTCGTACTAAAAGACACCGCTCTTGGAGAACAAAACAATACACCACCACCACCTGTACCATCACGATATGCTATGCCGTCATCACCTGCAGCGTTTTCAATTCCAATTAAGCCATCATTAAAAAAGGCAGCTGCCATCGGAATCGTACTTTCTGCATCATTATACTGCATCTTAATAGACCCATAAGTATCATTAAACAAAATCACTTGACAAGTAATGTAGTCAGGTTGATTGTAATCAACGTAATGCCACCACGTAATGACAAAATTACCATTTGCCATACCATAATAAACTTTTCCATTCGCTCCAGCATCTAAGTCCATAGCCATTACTGCAATCCAATCTTCTGGACCTGATGTACTAGGAATGGTAGTTCCACTTTGGGTTGAAGTGACTCCAGCACCAAAAGTCATATAGCCATTTGAACCAATATATACATCAGTTTGGTGATCAACCCCATAAAATGGGAATGCAAATCCGATATCTGGAACTAAAAAATAACCATCATCGGCGGTTCCAGAAGTCCAAGATGTAATCTCTGTATGCCCAGCGGCCACAGGATCAATCCAGTCGTAAGTAGGTGCTGGCCCCGATGCCAAATCATTAGCGAAATCGTACCCTCCATTACCTGCACCGGAACCATCAGAACCCGAGTTCGCATCAGAAACGGTAAAAGTCCACTCTGGACAAGTTGCGGCAGGTGCATTCCCTCCAGCATCCTTGGGTATAATTTGCCATGCATGGGTCGTACCTAGTGTAACGGACACAATCGAAGTCGTTGTTGGCGCATTAACCGTTTCGTGTAAAGTCAAATTACCTGGTGTTCCAAAATACACTTCATAAGTAGCGGGTGTAGAACCACTAGAGGAAGGAGTCCATTCCAAAATCATCTCATTTGTACAACCATCATCTGGAGATAATGAACTTGCGTCTGTTGGCGCAACTAAACTAGCACATTCTGGAGCAGTAGGCAACATGTCCAATTCCAAACAAAAAGTTAATTCAACATTGTACGCTCCGTAATCATAAACCTGAATAATTAAATCATCATTTATACTCCATCCGGACAATTGAGCATCTGCAGAAGCGTATGTTCCTTCACAAGTTATCTCATTGCCAAAAGCATCTCGGATCACAATACCTGGATTCCCAGCACCATCATTCCAGACCAATGCATCGGTAGTTGCTGTCCAAGAATAGAATCGATCTAATCCAGTATTAGCATTATTACATGTTCCATCAAGTCCGCTGTCTGTTGTCCCATCATTTGCTAATTTAGCCGTAAAAGTAAACGTACTACAACCTGTACCCATTGGAGATGGGGTGATTGGAATCGCACCAGCCAAATTATCATTTACAGGCAGCGTAGTAAAAGCAAAAGGTCCAGCCCAAGAACTATAATCCCCACCACCACAATTATCTCTCACATAAAACTCATAAGCAGTATTCGCTGTCAAGCCCATAGCATTGTATGGGTTAGTTGTTGTTGCCGTACCAGCTCCAGTAGGTGCGCCTGTGCCATCAGGTTGTACCACGATCTCCCAAGCAGCAGCACCACCTGTTGTCCAACCTAGGTCGGCCGATGTGGCGGTAACTCCCGTGGCGGTTAGTGCTGTTGGAGCAGGACAGGATACAAGCGTAGTAAAAGCAAAAGGTCCAGCCCAAGTACTAAACTCAGAACCACAATTATCTCTCACATAAAACTCATAAGCAGTATTCGCTGTCAAGCCCATAGTATTGTATGGGTTAGTTGTTGTTGCCGTACCAGCTCCAGTAGGTGCGCCTGTGCCATCAGGTTGTACTACGATCTCCCAAGCAGCAGCACCACCTGTTGTCCAACCTAGGTCGGCCGATGTGGCGGTGATGTTGGTGGCGGTTAGAGTTGTAGGGGCTGGACAGGATGGTGAAGTATAAGAAAAAGCTTCGGAAACTTCAAGCTCTTGCGCTTGAGTATCTCCCCACGCACTAGTAGCATCATTATCCGTTCCATCAGTAGGACTGATACCACCATTATTTGCAATGATAACACCAGAAGCATCCTTCAACTCATAAATAGTACCATCCCAACCGTCAGCATATTTGTCATAAGCATTGATATAATAGGTCGTACCGTCATTAATTGTAATAGCAACATTCGACACAAGACCAGCACCATTCCCATAAGTACCATCACCTTGAGCCCAAATTACGGTACCACCTCCACCGGAAGCATCAGTTATGCTCACCCATTTTTCCGTAGAATACGATCCCCCTGAAGTTGTCAGATAAATAGTTGATGTTTGCGCAGACGAAAAAGTCCACAAAGAAGACAGTCCCAAGACCATCAAAAAAAGTAAAATTCGTTTCATATTAGTAAAAATTAAGTTAGTGAAAAAATAATACAGATATTTTAATGCCGCTCCAATAACACCAATAAAATATCGCATGTTCCTAACAAAGGAATAAAAAATATTGGCAAATACAAAACAAACAGACATAAAAATGGTATAAATTTTCTACAAATCATAACAAAACAAATGTAGCCCCCTAATAATCAATGACTTATATCATTTTTCCACTATACTATTTTTTTTTATTTTTTATGTAACAAAATACAAAATTGCCTAAAAATAGCAAAATTTATCAACGGAGCGAAGCGACAATCAACGCCGTAGGCAAGTTGAACGTCCGAAGGACAAAATGAACGCCAAAGGCAAATTGAACGCCGAAGGCAAGTTGAACGCCAAAGGCAAATTGAACGCCGAAGGCAATTTGAACGTCCGAAGGACAAAATGAACGGAGCAAAGCGACATTTGAACGAAGCAAAGTGACAAATTACCCAAGCAATCCCTATATTTGCAAACCATTTAAACTAAATCAATCAACAAATGAAAGAAGTATATATCGTTTCCGCAGTACGCACCCCTTTAGGCAGTTTTGGCGGAGCTTTTGCCAATGTATCCGCTACTCAACTCGGTGCTACAGCCATAACAGGAGCTTTGGCGCAAGCAAATTTGCCTGCAAAGGCTATCCAAGAAGTATTCATGGGCAATGTAGTCTCTGCTAACTTAGGTCAGGCACCAGCAAGACAAGCGGCTTTAGGGGCTGGGCTAGAAAAAAGTACACCTTGTACCACGGTCAACAAAGTATGTGCGTCGGGTATGAAAGCCACTTCTTTTGGGGCGCAAAGTATCATGCTAGGACTTCAAGACATCGTGGTTACAGGCGGGATGGAAAATATGTCTCAAATCCCTTTTTATGTGCCAAAAGCTAGATTTGGGTACAAATATGGTGATGGCGCATTGATTGATGGTTTGTCGAAAGACGGACTATTGGATGTCTATAATCAGCAAGCCATGGGCATCTTTGCAGATAAAACAGCCAAAAAGTACAAAATCTCTCGGGAAGAACAAGATGCTTTTGCCATCCAATCTTACAAAAGAGTCGCCAACGCCACCAAAAAAGGCTATTTCGCCAATGAGATAGTCCCCGTAGCCGTTCCACAAAGACGGGGTGAACCAAAAATGATTGCCGAAGATGAAGAATATACACGGGTAAATTTTGATAAAGTCCCTAAGCTACGTCCTGCTTTTAGCAAAGACGGGACTGCTACGGCAGCTAATTCATCCACGATTAATGACGGTGCTTCTGCTCTTGTATTAGCGAGTGCCGAAGCCGTCAAAAAGTACAACTTAAAGCCTGTTGCGAGAATAGTTTCCTTTGCAGATGCGGCGTTGTCTCCACAATGGTTTACGGTAGCGCCCCCTGTTGCTGCTCAGCTTGCGCTAAAAAAAGCGGGACTCAAGATGAGCGACATTGGTTATTTTGAGATTAATGAAGCTTTTTCAGTAGTTACCTTGGCTTTTATGAAAAAATTTGACCTTGACCCCAAGAAAGTAGATGCTTATGGTGGCGCAGTAGCACTTGGACATCCACTTGGCACTTCTGGAGCTAGAATCGTCACAACTCTAAACAATGTACTCCATCAGAAAAAAGCAAAATATGGCTTAGCGGCTATTTGTAATGGTGGTGGTGGTGCTGGTGCGATGATTATTGAGCGATTGTAAAATAAAATTTTTCTGTAAAAAAAGCCACGAATGCATGTTGTTTTCGTGGCTTTTTTATGGGCAATTATTGATTTTTTCAAAAAAAAAAAAACTACCCACAGATCATCATAAATAAAATTACTACATTTGTGTTGTCAATCACTATTTCAACAGAAATAGTATTTACTAAATTTAAATCTTAAAAAATGATTAAGAAATTACTTTTTACTCTTTTGGTTTTTTTCATTGGCTTTAGTTCTATCCAAGCGATAGGTGTGCCCGTAAAAAACACAAAACAGCAAGTTGTTCAGCATGAACAAATCAACAACCCACTAAGCTTAATGAAGTCTATCAAGACAGACTTGCAAGCAAAACAAGCAAAAGATGGTTTAACACGAAAAGAAAAACGTGTATTAAGAAAGGTTAACCGTAAAATCAAAAAAGCAGAGAGAAGAGGAAGCGGATCCGGTGACAAAAGCTGGACTGTGGCAGTTTTACTTTCCTTGTTTCTAGGAGGATTTGGAATTGATCGTTTTTACCTAGGCTACACCACTCTTGGCATCATCAAGCTTCTTACTTTAGGAGGATTGGGAATCTGGGCACTAATTGACCTTGTTCTAATCATACTTAAACAACTTAAGCCTAAAAATGGAGATTACACTGACTAAATATCAACTTTACAATTAGTTACCTTAAAGGGCTATCGTGAGATTTCACGATAGCCCTTTTCTTTAATCTAAAGGTGAAGGGCTAGGACTAAAAGGTGAAGGGTGAAGAGACCAAAGGGCTTCCCAAAGTGACCCAATTACCTAAGATTTTAGCAATCAATTGGACATTTTTGTTTGGATATCCCACAAAATTTCATCCTGTAGGCTCCTGTTAAACAATGATTTTAGACTGGTTTCAGTTGAACAATTGCACGATTGCACAACAAAAAAGGTTTAAGAAACCCTAGTTTCACTCTACTTGCTTCGTATTTTTATCTTTCATGCTTTTGCTTGGCAAGGTTTCTCAAACCGCACGATTGAACAAAATAAAATTATGCTTCACTCTTTAGCTATATTTTACAACGACTTTTCGGCATAAACTCAATAACTTAAATCAATAATCCAACAGCAAATATGCTTTCATCAAGCCAATCATAGATACCGAATCCGTGATCTCTCCATCCAAAACCATCTGATGTGCTTCTTTTAATGGAAGTCTCTTCACGGTTATATCTTCACTATCTTCTAGATTTTGTGCGCCCATCGTCAATTTTTCCGCAAGGAATATCTCCCCATACTCATCAGTCACCGAATTAGACGTGTGAAATTCAGCAATTTTTGTCCATTTTTTTGCCGCAAGGCCGGTCTCTTCCTGTAATTCTCGCTGAGCAGCGCTAAGTGGCGTCTCCCCTACTGGGCAACCGCCTTCCGGAATCTCCCACGTGTATTGATCCAATGTATAGCGATACTGCCGAACCAACCAAGTATATCCATCATCATCAATAGGCACTATCCCTATCGCCAAATTTTTGAACTCCACGACTCCATAAATCCCCAAATTTCCACCAGGGTTAATGACATCACGGTGAGTAACTTTAATCCAATTATTATCATAGACGACTTTCGTCGAAAGAGTCTGCCAAGGACTTTTCATCTATCTATCCAATTGAATACTCCATATCCCACGCAACTCTCCTTCCTTGTATCCTGTCGCTTGGTCATTAGGGTATAATTCCTGAATCACTTTATAATGCTTTGGCAACTTATCACCATCCGCAGCACCATGACATTTTAAGCAGACCGCTTTAGTTTTGATAGGGGCAAAAAACTGCACCTTATTATCAGGAGTCAAGACGACTTTAGGCTGCAATGGTTTATTGGCTTTGACGTCTTCCATGTAGGCGACCAATTGTTTGGCTTCAAGTTCAGATGGCGCATTCGCGGGACTTCTCAACTTGGACGAAGTCCGTTTGATTATTGCATGATGTGCTTTAGATAGGCTATCCACCAAGGGATTTGCTTTTAGGTTGCAAAATTTTATTGCTTTTACCGGTCCGCCACTTTTCATAGCTTTTTTGAGATTGCCAGCTAGCGTTTTGAAGGAAGCTTGCGCAATCTGCTTGCCCTTAGCGGTATATTCTGCGACATCTGCATCGGACAAGGCGGCAGGAGAAGTATTTTCTGAGTTCGTGGTTTCCTGCTGTTTTGCATCAGTCTTAGGATTACTTTTGCAGGAAAGTGCGATTATCAAAGCAGCGAAAAGCAGCAAGGAGAGTGATTTATTCATTACGAAAGTTTAGGAAAGTTAATAGATGACAATAGAACAAAAAAAGCCTTCCTTTGATTAACAAAGAAGGCATTTTTAGTAAAAAAAGAAGAATTTTGTGGCTTAAGCCATCATATCTCTCATCTTCTCATTTTTGTAAGCTGCTTTAAGCTTTTGCTTACGCCTTTTAGTTGTAGGCTTGATATATTCTTTACGTCCACGCAATTCCTTGATTACTTTGGTAGAACGGTATTTTCTCTTATAACGCTTAAGCGCTTGAGAGATAGATTCATTATTTTTTACGTCGATGATTAGCATAGTCGCGTTTAAAGTTTAAAAATGGAGTGCAAAGATACGTTTATTTTTTAAAAAAAGCGAATGTTTGAAGTTTTTTTAAGATAAAATGTATTTTTTTTGGGGCTACGGGTTTCTTTGCCCTAATTTTATGGCGTGCATGTGTATGTCCTGCGCCTATGTCGTGAGTGTATGTCACAGAACGCACCGTGTATGTACCCCGACTGGCGGGGCAAATTTGGCAATGACTCAAAAAATTGGAACCAGCATTAGTCAAATTTGGGGGTGGAGCTCTCCAGCCAGCGGTTTTATTTGGGGGATTCTTGGTAACCATTCCATTTGGCTATCAATTGAACAATTGCTCGATTGCACGATTGAACAAAATAACCATAGGTTTAAGAAACCCCTAGTAAGGTTTAAGAAACCCCTATTTCAATCTTCTCGCTTGGCATTTATATCTTTATCGCTTTGGCTTGGTAAGGTTTCTCAAACCGAGAGCAAAGTTCTTGGCACCGCAAATTTCCATTTTGTTTCTTTTTGCGAAACCCTTCCATAAGTTTCCCTTTCTTAAGGGCAACCGTATGGTAACAAAATGAAAATTTGCTCATCGCTCCGTGTCGGGCATGTTAAACGAGTGGCCTTGCAAATTTATTTGCAAGATGCAGAGACGAGCGCAGCCGTAGAGCCAATTCACGAATTGGCTCTACACCCTTTATCTTTTACCCGTTTCTACCCCACCAAATCCTGCAACGCCTTCCAAAGCGCCATTTTTAGTTTTTTGGAGACATCCGTTTCTAAATCTTGGAAGCTATCGGAGATAACGATATTCAGGTCACCAATAGGACAAACTTGGTATTTAGGCAAAAGCTTATGGATGCCTAATTGTTGTAAAGGCAAACCAAAAGTCACAACTTTTTGACAGTGATGGGAATTTGCCAGGTGAAACAAGCTAAAAGGGCTACTAGAAGTCAATGCAAAAATCAACACGTCCGTTTCATGATTCAGCTTAACCGAAGCCAAAATTTTATGCAAAAGCGCTGCAAAATCACTTTTCTCATACTGAGCACTGCTTAAAATCACTAATATTTTCTTCTTATTCTCTCCTATAAGCCGCCCAATTCTTTGGTAATCCTGCGAGATAGGAATAATATCTTCGTTAAAAAAATCAGCATTCAAAATAATGTCTTCCATCAGCTATTTTTTGTAAAATCATTGTGCAAACTTAACAAATTATTGGCAAATCTGCTCAAATTTTCGTATCTTTGCAAAAGACAGGGAGTCTTTACTCATCCCCGAGTTGCATAGAATAATTGCTCCTACTCTAAGATAGAATCTTATTATTTGTTCGTATTATATCGTTTAATTTTGATTATTTTTCTTTATACTTAGCCAATAAGCCTAACCCGCAAAGCTGCTGCCCCTGATTAAGCAGGCTTGCGCCAAACCATTTGAAGAGAGGAAGCAAAAAATCTGTTTTTTGACTTTTTCTTAAAATCTTAAACCAATGACAATGATTAAAATTAATAAAAAAGAAGTCCCAGGATACCTAGATTTTGATTTTGAGAATATCAAATTTGGTCAGACGATGGCCGATCACATGTTTGTAGCGGATTTTGAAGACGGCGTCTGGAAAAACATCCGAATTGAGCCTTATGCGCCTATTACTTTTGGGCCGTCTCTGATGGCACTTCACTACGGCCAAGCTATTTTTGAAGGCATGAAGGCGACCAAAACCTATGATGGTATTCCTGTTATTTTCCGACCAGAAGAACATGCTATACGCTTTAACATTTCCGCAAGGAGAATGGCGATGCCTGAGTTTCCGGAAGATTTATTTGTGGAAGCCATCAACACTTTAGTTGCGCTTGACCAAAATTGGATCCCGACAGGTGATGATGCAGCGCTTTATATTCGACCATTTATGATTGCGACGGATGAGCAGCTTGGAGTACGCACGTCCAACAATTACAAGATGATGGTAATTTGTGCCCCTGCAGGTCAATATTACGCGAAACCTATCAAATTATTGGCTGATAGCGAATATACAAGAGCCGCCAAAGGAGGAATCGGCTTTGTCAAAGCAGCGGGCAATTATGCAGCGTCTTTGCTGCCAGCGATTGAAGCTAAGAAAAAAGGATATGATCAGATTCTTTGGTTAGATGCCAAAGAACACAAATATGTCCAAGAAGTCGGCACGATGAATATTTTCTTTGTTATCGATGGAGTGGTGATTACGCCTTCTACCGACGAGAAAACCATCCTTAAAGGCATTACTCGAGATAGTATTATTTCTATTCTCAGAGACAAAGGCTATGAAGTCGTCGAAAAGAAATTGTCCATGGAAGAGATTGGAGAAGCGCACAAAAAAGGTACTTTGACGGAGATATTTGGTAGTGGTACAGCTGCCGTTGTCTCTTTGGTTTCTGACTTGAGCTACAAAGACGAAATCTACCACCTAGATGGTGAGTATCAAGTCGCTACCATGGTCAAAAAAGAAATCAATATGATCCGTCAAGGATTGACAGAAGATAAGCACAATTGGCTTTACCCTGCTGTAATTGACACGGATATTACAGTTTAAACACTAACAATCTAAGATTCTATCCCACACTGTTTTCAGTGTGGGATTTTTTTTGTTATATTTGCCATTACAATGTGGTGCGCTCTTGCCCACTAGTTATAACTTATTGATAATCAGCCCAAAATGCTTCAGCTAAACAGAATACCTACCACTCCACCCGATGAGCTTTCCCGCAAGGATGCAGAAAAAGCGACAAAAGCTTACGCCAAAAAAATAGGCGAATTGCATTATCGTCTGCTTGCGCAAAAAAAGTACAACTTACTGGTTATTTTTCAAGGCATGGACGCTAGCGGCAAGGATGGTGCCGTCAAAAATGTGTTTCGTTATTGTACGCATAATGGGATTCGGGTTTATTCTTTTAAGAAGCCTACGGACGAAGAATTTGACCATGACTTCCTTTGGAGAGTCCACAAGCAAGTTCCCCGAAAGGGAGAAATCGTCATCTTTAATCGCTCCCAATACGAAGATATTTTGATTCAATGGGTGCATGGATGGATTGATGACCCAAAACGGGAAGAGCGCATGACAGCTATCAATAACTTCGAGTCTCTTTTGGCGCAAGACAATCAGACCATTATCCTAAAATTCTATCTGCATTTGTCGAAAGACGAACAAAAAACCCAACTCATCCAGCGCATCGAAGACCCCACCAAACGCTGGAAACATAATGACAATGATTGGAATGAGCGGGAGCATTGGGACAAGTATATGGAAGCGTATGAATACATTTTGAATCACTCCCATATTCCTTGGCACATCACGCCTGTGGACAAAAGATGGTATCGAGATTATCTGGTTGCCAAGACCCTTGCGGAAAAATTAGAAAATTTAGATTTAACTTTACCTTTTGAAGCTGATGATGGCTTTGCTTCAAAGTTGACTCAACTACAATAGCTAAAATTTGGGCGATTGGGTGAACATGTTTGTTTCGTCTTGGGCGGTAGCATTCAACTCTTCAACCAGCGATGTCCGTAGGACAAGCGACTCAACTTCTCAACTAAAAAAAAAAAATGAAAATACTAATCGTCTCCGCCACCACCGAAGAAATTCTACCCTTCCTTAAATGGCTGGAAGCACACCCTTTGGAAGACCACCAAATAGATACCTTGGTGACAGGTATTGGCTTGGTAGCGACGACTTTTCATATGACGTACGTACTGACGCACAATGAATTTGACCTAGTGATTCAGGCAGGGATTGCAGGCTCCTTTCGGAAAAATCTACCTATTGGCCAGACTGTTTTTGTGGTATCTGAGACTTTTGCAGACCTAGGCAGTGAAGACAACCATGGGGATTTTATTTCTGCTTTCGATATGGGTTTTATTCAAAAAGATGAATTTCCTTTTACAGATGGCAAAATACTTAATCCTGATGCTCAACAAGCGGGTTTCCTTCGACAAGTACACGCGGTCTCTTCTAATACTTCTCATGGCAAGCAAGCATCTATTGACTTGATTATCAAGAAATTAGACCCAGACATTGAATCAATGGAAGGAGCGGCTTTCTTTTATACCTGCCGCATGATGAACGTGCCTTTTTTGGAGATACGCACCATCTCCAACTATGTAGAACCACGCAACAAAGACCATTGGAATATTCCTTTGGCGATAGACAAATTAAACGAAACCATCATCGGAATCGTTGAAGTACTGACATCAATCGAACAAAAATCACTTTAAAACAAAAAACAATGAAATATTTTCTATTTCTTCTCACGGCCCTTACGCTAACAACCATCTCCTGTAAAAAAGAAAGTCAATCCGAAATCGACGAAAAGAAGATTTTGGAGTATGCCGAAAACAATAATTTGGACTTAGAGTCTCATGAATCGGGTATTTATTACATCGTCGAAAAAGAAGGTACTGGCACTGCCCACCCCAATTTTAACTCACAAATCATCGCCCATTACAAGGGCAGCCTATTAAACGGCCAAGTGTTTGATTCTTCGATTGGCGGTGCACCATTATCCTTCAAATTAACTCAGGTCATCAAAGGTTGGCAAATAGCCATTCCCCTGATGAAAAAAGGCGAAAAAACTAAGTTTTTCATTCCTTCTAACCTGGCATACGGAGAGAGCGGCAGCGGTAGCATTCCTGCCAATTCGGTGCTGATTTTTGATATCGAGTTGATTGATTTTTAGTAATTACTAGATGCTGAACGCTAGTTTCTAGATGCTAGTTGCTGGACGCTAGAGCGTGGGAAGTCGAGCCGAACGGCCGTTCGGGTGTCTAGCAATCGGGTTTTCTGCTTTTGCTTGGCAAGGTTTCTCAAACCGAGCTACGAATTCTAAGTGTATGTCCACGAATATCAACCATTTGCTAACAGATAATCATTGGGATAGACCTTTTTTTTTGTTTCATCGTATCTTTGTTGTATTGAGTTTTTGTTCGCTATAATGACTGCACAAAACCATCAGACCAAATAAAAACAAGAAACCATGAAAAAAATGAGAATCTCCATCTTTTTAGTTATTGTGAGCTTAATGGCTTTCTCTGCCTGTAAGTCCAATAAACACACGGCTATTTCAAAGAAAAATGCCCAAATGCTGAGCGAGTATGTCTCCGCATATACCAATGGTGTGGTGTCGCGTGCAAAACCTGTGACCGTAAAATTTGCCAACCCGCAGGAAGTCGAAGTGGGAAGTATTGCCAATGCAGAAATATTAACCATCTCGCCTAGCGTAAAAGGTGAATTAGTCTGGGATAATACTAGCACTTTGGTATTTCATCCTGAAGGTTTGCTGCCCGCTGATAAGAAATTTCGGGGTGAGATTCATCTCTCTAAACTTTTTCCAAATGTGAATAAAGAGCTATCGGTAGTTCCTTTTGAATTTGCGACGAAGCCTTTACACGCCAAATTGAATGTGAGTCCCCCTGCCATGGATCCAAAGACCGAGCAATTTAATGTCGTGGGAGTGGTCTCTATCTCGGATGTCGTGCCTGATGAAGAAGTTGAAAAGCTATTGTCAGTGAAAGGCAAGACAAAATATGACGTAGAATGGAGTCATGGCAACTCTCACAGTTTTGTTGTGAAAGGGTTGGCGCAAGCTTCAAAGGCTTATGACGTGCAAGTTTATTGGAATGGTCAGAAACAAAACATGGAAAAATTAGATACCAAAGTCACTATCCCGCAAAAGGGGTTGTTTGAAGTCCTAAAAATCCAGCGAAATAATAATTCTGTAAAGCCTTCTTTTTTGATATATTTTTCTGACTTGGTGTCCAAAAAGCAAAGTTTTTCGGGTATGGTTTCTGTAAAAGGCTATACGGGTGGTTTTAATCATTGGGTAAGTGGTAGTGTTTTGAGCGTAACACCTACGGATGAAATTACAGGAAGGTATAAAGTCGAAGTGAATAAGGGATTGGTTAGTACTTCTGGTGCGAAGTTGGCGAAAGCATTTTCAACAACTATAG
Source organism: uncultured Saprospiraceae bacterium (assembly GCA_947311105.1). GTDB lineage: Bacteria > Bacteroidota > Bacteroidia > Chitinophagales > Saprospiraceae > HyVt-613. Next base: position 4,790 of record CAMZKG010000309.1, on the reverse strand, counting down.
AATTTGAAAAGAGAGAGCCGCAGCTTAGGTTAGCGGGTCGTGGCGTTATTGTGCCAAGGTCGGGTTCAAAGATATATTTTCCTTTTGAAGCGGTTGCCCTAAAATATGTAAATGTAGAAGTTTTTAAGATTTATAGTAATAATGTACTTCAGTTTTTGCAGGTTAATGAGCCTGATGGGATGTCGGATTTAGAAAGAGTGGGGCGCATCATTTATCAAAAAAAGATGGCGCTTAGTGCCATTAATCCAGATGCTGATGCTTCGATTTGGACACGTTATGCCCTAGATTTGTCGGATATTATTGACCAAGACCCTAATGCTATTTATCAAATCAGGCTGGCTTTTAGACCTGGTTATGGGATGACACAATGCGATGACTCTGAAAATGAAGCGGAAGCAGATGCTTTTAGTTTTTTGCCTGTGAATCAACTGGAACCAGATGATGTGAAGAGTATTATGGGAGATTATTATAGCTATGATGGGTATTTCTCGGGCTATGATTGGGATGAAAGAGATAATCCTTGTGCGAAGGAATACTATCGTAATGAGCGTTTTATTCAACGTAATGTCTTCTTGTCTGATATGGGTATTATTGCGAAAGCAGGTGACCAAAAAGAAATGTTTTTGTCTATTTCTGACTTAAATTCTACCAAGCCGATGGGCGGAGTGGATGTTGAGTTTTTTGATTTTCAACAACAAAGTATCCTTTCGGGAAAAACAGACCAAGATGGTGTCTTTCATTCGGTGCTTCCGCAAAAAGCTTATTTTGTAAAAGCTAGCCAAGGGGATAAAGTAGGGTATTTGAGACTGGCTCCAGGTCAAAACCTGTCGGTGAGTCGTTTTGATGTCGATGGTGAAATAATCCAAGAAGGGGTCAAAGGTTTTATCTATGGTGATCGGGGTGTATGGCGTCCTGGAGATAGTATTTTCTTAAATTTTGTGCTGGTAAAAGAAGCAGGCATGGAAGACGGGTATCCCGTTACTTTGGAAGTGAAAGACGCTAGAAATAACACTTATCTAACCAAAACGGTGAGCAAAAACCTAAAGGGTTTATACTCTTTCCCAATTGCCACACGTGCAGATGCGCCGACGGGATATTGGAAGGCGACCATCAGCGCTGGCGGAGCGAAGTTTTATAAAACACTTCGAATTGAAACCATCAAACCCAATCGCTTAAAAATCCTATCTGACCTTCCAGAAAAACTAACGGCAGCCAATGCCAATGGCAAAGTGAATTTGGATATAAAATGGTTACATGGTGCACCCGCTTCTTATGTAGGCGTGAGTGTAAAAAGACAATTCAAGCGACACAAAACGAAGTTTCCAAACTATGGCGACTTTACCTTTGATGATCCAACTAGAAGAGAAACCTATCAACAAATAGAAGTTTTTGATGGAAAAACAGATGCTGATGGTAAGGCGAGTTTTGCCGATAATATCTCCGAAGGTAAGGACTTTCCAGGCACGATGAAGGTGGCATACCAAATCAAAGCGACTGAGAAAGGGGGAGATTTTAGTACCGATAATTTTTCTGTAGTATTTAGTCCGTATGATGTTTATACGGGGTTGTTGATACCTAAGCAATACGGTTATAAGCGCTTTAATTTAGATGAACCCAACATCATTAAAGCCGTGACTATCACAGAGAACGGTAAGCCAGTTGGGGGTAGAAAGTTGGAGTTTAATTTATATCGCCTGAGTTGGAGTTGGTGGTGGGATAGTGATGATGACTATATTTCTCGATTTAATAATTCTAGGTATTCTACTTCTATTGAATCAGTCAAGCTGATTACCAATAGTCGGGGGCAAGTGACTTGGGAAGTAACTCCACCAGATTGGGGACGATATTTGATCCGTGTTTATGACCCTGTGAATGGTCAAAGTTCGGGGGAGATTGCTTATGCAGGTTATCCTTGGGGGCAAACTCGTAGCCGTGAGCAATTGCAAGCGGCCGCCATGTTACCCTTAGAACCAGAAAAGAAGAAGTATGATGTGGGCGATGAAGTCCGCATTAAGGTGCCAACGGGCAAAGCAGGGCGCGCCTTGATTACCATTGAAAAAGGGGGAACAATTGTGTCTTCTTTTAGAAGGGAGTCCACCGATGGAAACAATGTTTTTACTTTTACGGCAACGGAAGACATGGTACCCAATATTTATGTCTCGGTCTCCATGGTTCAACCACATGCCAATACGAGTAATGATTTGCCGATGCGTATGTATGGTATCGTTCCCATCAAAATTGAAAATCCAAAATCAAGATTGGAGCCCCAAATCGCCACAAAAGACAAGTGGGAGCCTGACTCAGATATTCATTTAGAAGTGACCGAATCTAAAGGTAGGAGTATGGCTTATACCATTGCGATAGTCGATGATGGGTTGTTGGATTTGACTCGATTTAAGACACCTTCTCCTTACGATGCTTTTAATGCTAAAGAAGCTTTGTCTGTAAAGACTTGGGATGTATATGATTACATTTTGGGGGCTTTTAATGGGGATAATGACCGAATTTTAGCGATAGGTGGTGATGATGAAGTAGTGGACAAAGAAAAGGCCAATAGTGCGAATAGATTTAGGCCGATTGTTTTACACTTTGGTCCTTTTGAATTGAAAAAAGGACAAACCGCAAAGCATGATTTTCATTTTCCTAACTATGTGGGTTCTGTGCGGGCAATGGTGGTCGCCGTAGGGGACGAAGCTTATGGTAATACCGAAAAGACGATACCAGTGAGAAAACCTTTGATGGTGCAGCCGACCTTGCCGCGCGTATTAGGCTCTGGCGAAGATGTCGTTTTGCCTGTGACGGTATTTGCGATGGAAAAAGACGTGAAAGAAGTACAGATAAGTCTTTCAGAATCAAGTGGTTTGGTGTCTTTTCCGAAAGGAAAAACTAAGACGGTACATTTTGATAAATTAGGAGATAAAGTGGTTTATTTTCCTGTCAACGTGAAGGAAGCACAGGGGATAGCGCACTTTACCATCAAGGCTAAAAGTGGTCGCCATGTTGCGAATGATGAAATTGAAATTTCCGTAAGGAATGCCAACCCAATGATGACGGATGTAGAAGAATATGTCCTAAAATCAGGGGAGTCAAGATCTTGGAATGTCGCTCCTTTTGGTGTCGCAGGCTCTAATACGAGCTCTATAGAAATCGCTTCTGTTCCCCCTTTAAATTTGGGCGATAGGTTGCGGTATTTGATTCAGTATCCGCACGGATGTATTGAGCAAACGACGTCTTCGGTGTTTCCGCAGTTGTATGTGGATGCCCTAGAAGATTTGAGCTCTAGCAAAAGAGCGCAAATCGACAAAAATATCAAAGCTGGGATAGAACGTCTGAAATTATTCCAAGTGGGTAGTGGCGGCTTTGCTTATTGGCCGGGCAATGATGATGCTAATCCGTGGGGCAGTAATTATGCAGGACATTTTTTGGTGGAAGCCAAAGCCAAGGGGTATGTGGTGCCTGATGCAATGTTGGACAATTGGGTGCGTTTTCAGACCCAAATGGCGAATGATTGGCGCCCATCATCCAGGCATTATGGATATTCTTATAGTGACCAGGCTTATCGTTTGCAGACCTTGGCCCTTGCGGGAAAACCAGTGAAAGGAGCGATGAATCGCCTGAGAACCGACCCCAATTTAACGAATATGGCTCGTTGGCAGCTAGCAGGCGCTTACGCAATTATCGGTAAAAAGGATGTCGGAAAGCAACTTTTGGCGGAAGCAACTACGGATATTAAAGATTATGTAGAATTAGGATATTCTTATGGAAGCCCCTTGAGAGATAAAGCGATGGCTTTAGAAACGATGAGAATGCTTGGGATGTCAACTAAAGGCTACAAATTGTTGGTGGATATCAGCAAGTCTTTGGGGCTAGATAATTGGTACAGTACGCAGACTACAGCGTATAGTTTGTTGGCGGTTTCGAAGTATTATAGTGAGCATAAGCCAGATAAGTTGGTCTATAATTACACCATAAACGGTCAATCTGCTTCCGTAAAATCAGACAAACCAATGGCGAGCCATAACTTTGAACATCCCGACAAGTCCGAAAAAGTGACTTTGAAAAATACGAGTAATGGTGATCTGTATGTACGAGTTATTAGAGATGGGAAACCAAAAGCAGGAGAAGAAAAGCGTATTACAGATAGTGATTTGAGTTTGTATGTGACCTATAAAGATCTAAAAGGAAGGCCGATTAATCCAAAGGAACTACCCCGTGGAAAAGACTTTTATGCGGAAGTGACTATAGGCAATCCAGGTACTCGTTTTACTAGATATGAGAACATGGCGCTTACGCAAATATTCCCGTCAGGGTGGGAGATAGGTAATTCTAGGATGAGTGAAGTCCAAGCATTTAGTGACAACTCTAGTTTTGATTATCAAGATATTAGGGATGATCGGGTGTTTACTTATTTTGATGTAAGTACTTCTAGCTCAAGGACTTATCGGATACTCCTAAACGCAGCCTATCCAGGTACTTATTATATGCCGGCGACTTATTGTGAAGCGATGTATGATAATACGATTCGTGCTGCGACAACGGGCACTTGGGTGCATGTGTTGGAAGAGTAAGTGGCTAGTATCTGGTTGTTAGATGTCGAGCCGAACGGCCGTTCGGGTATCTAGCAATCGTTTTACTGGAAGCAAGATCGTGGGAAGTCGAGCCGCACGTCCGTTCGGATGTCTAGCAATTGTTTTACTGGAAGCAAGATCGTGGGATGTCGAGCTGAACGTCCGTTCGGATGTCTAGCAATCGTTTTACTGGAAGCAAGATCGTGGGAAGTCGAGCCGCAC
>CAMZKG010000308.1 GCA_947311105.1 uncultured Saprospiraceae bacterium | reverse complement strand
GGTATCATCCGTGTTCCACTCAATTCTAACTGTCGAGACGAGAAAATCCGTGTCCATCCGTGTCATCGGTATCATCGGTGTTCCACCCAATTCTAACAGTCGAGACGAGAGAATCCGTGTCCATCCGTGTCATCGGTATCATCGGTGTTCCACCCAATTCTAACAGTCGAGACGAGAAAATCCGTGTCCATCCGTGTCATCGGTATCATCGGTGTCTCACCCAATTCTAACTGTCGAGACGATAAAATCCGTGTCCATCCGTGTCATCGGTATCATCCGTGTTCCACCCAATTCGAAGTTTTGTCCCTAAAAACTTGCATCTATAAAAATAAAATCCTTTCTTTGGGATGTAATTAAACAACAACAATGAAATTTGTAACAAATAATTGGTGGTGGCACTCAATAACTGCGGTTTTCCGAGTCTGCTAATCCATTGTTTGTTCTTATTTTGAAAAATGGCTTGCCGATACTCGGTGAGCCATTTTTTTTGTTGAGGCGAACGGCCGTTTGGTTTTGTGGCAAGGATGTGTCGTTGAGACAAATTGATGATTGTCCTTCTGACCTCCCAAAGCAGAAACTGGAACAAGAATTGACAGATAATAACTATGACAAAGAAAAAAATGAAACTAACCCCTTTGGAGCAGACAATTTCGTCGGATTTGTTGACGCCCGTAGGGGTGTTTATGAAGCTGCGGGATGCCTATTCGGAGCCCGTTTTATTGGAGTCCAATGACTTTGGCAATAAGGAAGAATCACATTCCTACATTGGCTTAGATGTGTTGGCGTCTTTTGAAGTCAAAAATGGGCAAATTAACACCTTCTACGCCAATGAAAAAATCATTTTTCCGCAAGGAGCAAATGTGGCTGATGCACTCTATGAGTTTGTGCAATCCTTTGATATTCAGGGAGATAAGAAAGTGCAAGGGCTTAATGGTTTATTTGGGCATACCAATTTTGACGCGATAGAATACTTTGAAGACATCACTTTTCCGAAAGGAAAAAGGACGCTGGATATAGCGGATATGAAGTACAATGCCTATCGTTTTGTGCTGTCCTTTAATCACTACAAAGATGAGTTGACGATATTAGAAAATGTGCCTTACGGCGAAAAATCAAAGCTCGATAAGCTCTTGATTCAATTACATAATCCAACTATTCCGACTTACGATTTTACCCTTACGGGAAAAGAGACCAGTAATATCACGGATGAAGAATTTAAAGATTTGGTGCGAGTAGGAAAGCGAGAGTGTCAATTAGGCAATGTTTTTCAGATTGTTTTTGCGCGGCAATTTCAGCAAGAGTTTAGGGGTGATGACTTCCAAGTTTATCGTAAATTACGAGCCATCAACCCGTCTCCTTATTTGTTTTACTTTGATTTTGGGAGTTATAAGATATTTGGGTCATCGCCAGAGTCCCAGATGGTCATCAAAGATGGAAAAGCAACCGTCAACCCAATTGCAGGCACTTTTCGACGCACTGGAGACCTTGAAACGGACCTGAAACTAGGGCAAGAGCTACTCAAAGACCCTAAAGAAAGCTCCGAACACATCATGTTGGTTGATTTGGCCAGAAATGACCTAAGTCGTCATACCAAAAATGTAACCGTCAAAAACTTAAAGGAAGTTCATTTTTTCAGCCACGTTATTCACTTGGTCTCGAAAGTCGAAGGGGATTTGCCGAAAGGGACAAACACCATCCAAGTATTTGCAGATACTTTTCCTGCGGGGACGCTTTCGGGAGCTCCCAAATACTCCGCCATCAATCTAATCAACCAACATGAAAATCAAAACCGAAGTTTTTATGGCGGCGCAATAGGATTCATCAATTTTAATGGTGATATGAATCAGGCCATCCTAATCCGCTCCTTCCTGAGTAAAAATCACAAATTATATTACCAAGCCGGAGCAGGCATAGTCGTTAACAGCGATGAAGAAAAAGAACTACAAGAAGTTAACAATAAACTAAACGCACTCACTCAAGCACTAGTACGGGGCACGTAAAGACGAACGGCCGTTCGTCTCCCTGACAGGAGCCCTGGGCATGTAAAGACGAACGGTCGTTCGTCTCTTCACCCAAAAAAAAAGAAAAATGAAAAAAATACTAATCATAGACAACTACGACTCCTTCACCTACAATTTGGTGCAGTACGTGGAGGAAATCGTCGGTCATAAAATTGACATCTACCGAAATGACAAAATCGAACTATCGAAAATAGATGAATACGAATACATCATCCTTTCACCTGGGCCAGGCTTGCCTAAGGATGCAGGCATTATGCCCGAACTCATCAAAAAATATGCTCCCACAAAAAAAATACTAGGTGTTTGTTTGGGGCATCAAGCGATAGCGGAAGCTTTTGGCGGAAGCCTACAAAACTTAGCCAAGGTTTATCATGGGGTTGCCACAGAAATGCGTGTAAAAAATGGGGATGTCATTTTTGAAGGCATTTCCGAGAAGTTTATGGCAGGAAGATATCACTCATGGATTGTCAGTCATAGTACATTTCCCGAAAGTTTGGAAGTAACTGCGGTGGATGATGTTGGAGAAGTAATGGCATTAGCGCATAAAGATTATCAGGTGAAGGGTGTGCAATTTCATCCTGAGTCTATTTTGACACCAGAAGGAAAAAAAATGATTGCAAACTTCCTAGGCATGCACAACGTGGTAAAGACGAACGGTCGTTCGTCTTCGTGGTAAGGACGCGGGATGTAAAGACGAACGGCCGTTTGTCTCTCTGGCAGGAGTATAGCAACTGGCACAAAAAAAATAAAATGAAAAAGACACTAGAAAAGCTCTACAATCACGAAACGCTCAAGCGAGCGGAAACACATCAATTGATGCTAGAGATAGCGCAAGGAAAATACAACGATGCTAGTCTAGCGTCCTTCCTGACGGTCTTTCGGATGCGTCCGATATTGCCCGATGAGCTCATGGGTTTTCGGGATGGATTGTTAGAATTAGCCAAGCCTGTAGATTTTGGGAATGTGGAATCTATCGACATTGTGGGGACAGGTGGTGACCGAAAAAACACGTTTAATATATCGACTTTATCGGCGGTCGTAGTGGCGGGAGCGGGTTATAAAGTCACCAAGCATGGGAGTTATAGCGTCTCTTCTGCTTGTGGCTCGTCTAATGTATTAGAGTATTTGGGCTATCAATTTACTAATGACAATGCGGTATTGAATCAACAATTGGATAAGGCTAATTTATGTTTTTTGCATGCACCCGTTTTTCATCCAGCGATGAAGGCCGTGGTGCCCGTACGAAAAGCGATGGCGGTCAAAACATTTTTTAATATTTTGGGGCCCTTGGTCAATCCAGCTCAGCCAAAGTATAATTTCTTTGGCGTTTATGATAATTCGATTGGGCGTTTATATCAGTATGTGATGCAGGAGACCGAGCGTAAATTTAATATTATTTATGCGATGGATGGTTATGATGAGATATCCCTTACGGGAAAATTCAAAATATTTTCCGAAAGGGGAGAAGACGTCTTAGATCCTAACCAAATCGGCTTGCGCCAAACAAAGCCAGAAGATTTATTTGGGGGGGATACGGTCCCTGAAGCCGCCAAAATATTTGTAGATATTTTGGACGGAAAAGGTACACCAGCCCAAAATGAAGTTATCTATGCCAACGCAGGTCTAGCCATCAAACTAATGAATAGAGATATGACCACAGAAGAAGCCATAGCCCAAGCCTGCGAATCACTAGAGAGTGGACGGGCATACGATACACTAAAAGCAATTATTGGCACGTAAAGACGAACGGCCGTTCGTCTCCCTGACAGGGGCATGGGATGTAAAGACGAACGGCCGTTCGTCTCCCTGACAGGGGGCCGGCATGTAAAGACGAACGGCTGTTCGTCTCCATAATCAGAGACTCAGAAGGTAGTAAAAAAGAAAAAAAATGGACATACTAAAAAAAATAAAAGCACACAAGCAAAAGGAAGTAGTACAGCGTAAGTCGCTGTATCCCAGCGCTTTATTGGAACAGTCGGTATATTTTGAGACCAAACCTTTATCGATGGTAGAGTATTTGAAGCGGGCTGATAAATCTGGAATTATTGCAGAGTTTAAACGGCAATCACCGAGCAAGGGGCCTATCAATCCCTATGCAACGGTAGAACAGGTAAGCATCGGGTATATGCAGGCAGGGGCATCTGGACTGTCGATATTGACAGATACAGATTTTTTTGGGGGCAGGAATGCCGACCTGACCGAAGCCCGAAAATACAACTATTGCCCTATTCTCCGAAAGGATTTTATATTAGATGAATATCAAATTATCGAAGCAAAATCAATTGGAGCGGATGTGATATTATTAATTGGGGATATGCTGACCAAAGGAGAAGTAGAGCGGTTGGCTGCTTTCGCAAAAAGCCTAGGATTAGAAGTATTGATGGAAGTGCATGATGAGCGTTCGTTAGCTTATTTGAATGGCAATATTGATATTGTGGGGGTCAATAATCGAGATTTAACCAATTTTAAAGTAGATGTAAAAACTTCAGAAAAACTATCTGCCTTAATTCCAAAAGAATTTACAAAAATATCTGAAAGTGGAATTAGCCATCCTGAGACAGTCGTAAAGCTCAAGGGATTTGGATTTGAAGGTTTTTTGATTGGAGAGCACTTTATGAAAAATGCGCACCCCGAAAAAGCCTGCCAAGAATTTATTAACCAGATTAATCAACTAACATATGACTAGAATGCCAAAATTAAAAATATGTGGGATGAGAACGCCCCAGAATGTCAAAGCACTTTTAGAAGTGGGATTAGATTTTATGGGCTTTATCTTCTATGAGAAATCCCCTAGGTATGTGGATGATGCTGTATGGACTAATATATCCGAAGTGTTTGATAATCAACAAGATGTGCAAAAAATTGGTGTATTTGTCAATGCAAGTTTAGAAACAATTTTGGCAAAAAATAAAATTTTAAAACTAGATTTAATCCAGCTCCATGGGCAAGAGTCTCCTGCCTTTTGTGAAGAAGTTCGAGCTCAAGGTTTTAAGGTCATAAAAGTTTTTTCAGTAGGCAGTAGTTTTGATTTTAGTCAGTTGTCACCCTATGAAAAAGTATGTGATTATTTTCTTTTTGATACAAAAGGGAAGCAGCCTGGTGGCAATGGATTTCAGTTTGATTGGAGTCTATTAGCCGAATATCGGGGAGATATTCCATTCTTTTTGGGTGGAGGGATTAACCCCAATTCCGTCAAAAGGTTGCAGGTCTTCAACCATCCGATGTTTTTTGCAATAGACGGAAATAGTGGCTTTGAATTAGCACCAGCATTAAAAGATATTGATGTCATTCAACAGTTTAAAAAGCAATATGCACTCCAAACAATAATTCCCCCTAATACACAAAAATCCTAATTATGACACCTAATAAAAACGGATACTACGGGAAATTTGGTGGAGCCTACATCCCAGAGATGCTCTATCCAAATGTCAAATATCTAAAGGAAAATTATCTGAAAATTATCCAATCAGATTCCTTTCAGAAAGAATTTAAGTCTTTGTTAAAAGATTACGTCGGGCGTCCTTCCCCTTTGTATTTTGCCGAAAGGCTATCCAAAAAATATGATACCAATATCTATCTCAAAAGAGAAGATTTAAATCATACCGGAGCCCACAAAATTAATAATACCATCGGGCAAATCCTACTTGCTCAAGAACTTGGCAAGAAAAGAATCATCGCCGAGACTGGTGCCGGTCAACATGGAGTCGCTACCGCTACCGTTTGTGCACTCATGGGCTTAGAGTGTATCGTCTATATGGGCGAAGTCGATATTGAACGACAAGCACCCAATGTGTCTCGTATGAAAATGCTGGGGGCAGAAGTAAGACCCGCCAAGTCTGGAAGTCGAACTTTAAAGGATGCGACCAATGAAGCCATTCGAGATTGGATTGCACATCCCGTTGATACTCATTACATTATAGGCTCTGTGGTAGGGCCGCATCCGTATCCTGATATGGTCGCATTATTTCAGTCGGTGATCAGTGAAGAGATGAAATGGCAGCTCAAAGAGCACGTCGGAAGAGAAACTCCCGATTCGATTATTGCATGTGTCGGTGGTGGGAGTAATGCCGCTGGTGCTTTTTATCATTATTTGAAAGATGATAAAGTGCGATTGATTGCCGTCGAAGCTGCTGGATTAGGAATTAATACTGGGGAGTCTGCGGCAACCAGTGTGTTGGGTAGCGAAGGTGTCATTCACGGAAGTAGAACCTTGCTCATGCAAACAGATGATGGGCAAATTATCGAGCCATATTCTATTTCTGCAGGGTTGGATTATCCAGGGATTGGCCCATTACATGCGCATCTAATCAAAACAGGAAGGGCTGAAGTTTTGAGCGCAACTGATGATGAAGCCTTGCAGGCTGGATATTTATTATCAAAAATAGAAGGTATTATTCCTGCATTAGAATCAGCCCATGCTTTAGCTGCTTTAGAGATGATGAGATTTGCGAAGGACGAAATTGTGGTCGTTAATTTATCTGGACGTGGTGACAAGGATTTGGCCACTTATATAAAACATCAAAACCGATTCGAATGAATAGACTAACAAAATTATTTGCGGAGAAGAGAGAAAATATTCTTAATATCTATTTCACGGCTGGTTACCCAAAATTAGACGACTTGGTAGAGATTGGTTTAGCTTTGGAAAGGAGTGGGGTGGATATTTTGGAGATTGGTATTCCTTATTCTGATCCTTTAGCGGATGGGCCAACCATACAGGCAAGCAGCCAGCAGGCCTTAAAAAATGGGATGAATGTACGCCTACTTTTTACGCAAGTGGAAGATTTGCGCAAGCATACTGAAATCCCCATTATCCTGATGGGAAATTTTAATCAGGTGATGCAATACGGTGAGAATCAGTTCTTTAGGAAGTGTAAAGAAGTAGGAGTTGATGGTGTCATCTTGCCCGATATGCCGACGTATGTTTATGAAGAGCAGTTTAAGGCATTGTTTGAAGAGTTGGATTTGGGCATCACTTTTTTGGTGGCTCCGCAGACGGAGTTGGAGCGCTTGCGCAAAATAGATGAGTTGACAAGGGGCTTTGTTTATGTGGTTTCTAGTGCGGCTATTACAGGTGGAGTGGGTGGTGTGACGGATGCGCAAGAAGCTTATTTTGAGCGCATCACATCTTACGGTTGGCATCATCCGACATTGATTGGTTTCGGGATAAAGGATGCACAGTCTTTTGCGAAAGCTTGTAAGTATGCCAATGGCGCAATCATCGGAAGTGCCTTTATTCGAGCATTGGCGGACAGTCAGGATTTGTCTGAGACTATCTCGGATTTTGTCTCTGAGATACTGCCTCAAGACTCGCCATGACGTGGCGAGCCGTGGACTCCCTGTCAGACTACTCGTAACCCAGACTAAAGCGTGGCATGTAGCTGTGCGACTGCTCGTCTCCCTGCTAGGCCACTCGTCACTCAGGCTAGAGCGTGGCATGTAAAGACGAACGGCCGTTCGTCTCCCTGCCAAGACCACTCGTTAAAAAAAAAATGATCATACAACTAAAAGGCAATATCGAAGCTCCTGCAGAGCAAAGAATACTCCAGACCTTGGAGTCCAAGAAGTACAAACCCATGAAAGTAGTCACCCAAGATGGTGCCTATATCATAGCTGTTGGAAAAGCGGAAATAGACATCCGAAAGATTGGGGGACTAGCTGGCATCAAAGACATCCACAGAGTCAGTGATGCCTACAAATTGGTCTCCAAAAAATGGAAGATTGGTAATACTAAGATTGACCTTGGAGACGGGGTGACCATAGGAGCCGGAGACTTTGGTATCATGGCGGGCCCATGTTCTATCGAATCCAAAGAGCAAATAGAATCGTCTATTCAGCACTTGGTCAAAAATAATATTAAGATTATGCGTGGTGGTGTTTACAAGCCCCGAAGCTCGCCTTATTCCTTCCGTGGATTGGGGATTGATGGATTGAAAACTTGGTACGAGTTAGCCAGAGCCAATGGCATCAAAATCATTACCGAAGTCATGATGGCGGAGCAGATTGAAGAGATGTTGCCCTATGTAGATATTTTTCAGGTTGGCGCACGTAACTCGCAGAATTTCAATCTGTTAGATGCTTTGGGGAAGGTGGATAAACCTGTGATGCTCAAGCGGGGAATCTCTGGCACGATGGATGAGTTATTGCAATCTGCTGAGTATATTTTCTCCAATGGCAATGAAAGAATCCTTTTGTGTGAACGGGGTATCCGTTCTTATGAAAATGCCTACCGAAATACGTTTGATATCAATGCAATCGCCATGCTTAAAGAAAAAACGCATTTGCCTGTCATTGCGGATCCATCACATGGAATTGGTGTCCGCCAATTTGTTGATCCGATTGCTTTAGCAGCAACTATGGCTGGAGCGGATGGGGTGATTGTAGAAGTCCATGCAACTCCTGAAAAGGCCTTTTCGGATGGTCAGCAGACATTGGATTATCAGCAGGCCGCCCATTTATTTGAGAAATTGCGAAAGACAAGGGCATTAGTTAATAGGCTATAGAATAGGATAAAACGCTAGTTTTACGTAAGTTTGCACCAAAAGCAGACGTAATGAGATATTCTATTCAGCTAACCCTAATTTTTGGCATTCAATTGTTTTTGGTTCTAGACCACGGTCAGGCTGTTGGAAAGTATGTTAGCCCCTATTTGCTGTTGTTGACCACTCTTTTGTTGGTTTTCTCTTATTTTCAATCAAAATTGTCCAATACGGAATCTGCTCCGTCGTCTGCTCCTGTCGGAAATGGAAAATTTTTAGGAAGTTTTGTCGGTCTGGTGCTGATGGGATTAGCGGCTCTTCTGTTTATTGGTGTGTTGAAAGCCTTTCCAGATCCGTCCAAAGTTTCGGATGTGATGCCACAATTGGAGATGCTTTATCAGCGGTTTGCGAAAGGGATTCCCCCTTATTCATTAGTTCATTTTGAATCCTACAGCGCTTATCCGGTGTATATGCCATTGCATTGGTTGCCCATTGGATTTACGAATTGGTTAGGGATTGATGCTAGGTGGATAGGTATTCTACTTTTATTTCCAGCAATGGCGATTTTTGGACAAAGTATAATGAAGCATAACACACACATTGGCAGTCAGTTAGCGGCAGTTGTGTTGGTTGTGTTGCCCATATTTGGATTCTTCAAATATGCTCAATTAGGGATTGGAGTCAGTTTAGAGACCGTGATTGTTGCTTATTATTTAGTTTTGGCGGCGGGATTGATCCAGCGAAATTTGACCTTGATTACATTGGGTATTGTGCTGATTTTGCTTTCCAGATATACATTTATTTTTTGGTTACCGACTTTTGCTTATTTGATGATATGGCATTATTCATTCAAAAAAAGCATGGTGATATTGGGCGTTGTTATGGTAAGTGTTATTGGGATATATATCGTTCCTTTTATACTCAAAGACCCTAGTATCTTTATGGAAGGCATTAATTATCACCGAAAAGCCGTAGTAGGGGAGTGGATGGGCTATGGGAATCCACCAATTTCTTACTCTATGGAAGACGGGATGACCTTTGCAGGAAATGTAAAACGAGCCTTAACAGGCGATATGGCTAATCGTGTTTTTATTAATAGAGCACTTCAGGCGGGCATGTTGTTGTTGACAATGGCGATTGGGTTATGGGCGTATCATACAAAGTTGAAGCGTATAAATATCTTTGATTTTAGCTTGGGAATGCTGTATGTCTTTTTAATGATTTTCTTTATTTTTAGTCCGTTGACTTACTTGTATTATATGATTGTTCCGATGGTGATGGGAGCGGTATTGGTTGCAGATGTTTTGTCCGATTGGGGACGTAGTTATTGAGCCTTAACCCTTTATCTTTTGTTAGTGCCCAAAAAAATAAGCCGCATAAAGCCAATACCGTTAAGCTTAAGTACCGAAACTTAAGTCTATTACCTTTTTGGGATCTAGTCCAAGGCTTCCTTAGCGCCATAAGCCAAATCTCCTGCATCGCCTAAGCCTGGGACAATATAAGATTTACCTGTCAACTCGGCGTCGATGGCGCCAGCCCAGATATGGGCATCAGGAAACTCCCGCCGCACGAAGGCGACTCCATCTGCCGAAGCAATAATTGTCGCAATATGTATTTCTTTGGGGGTGCCGTGTTGTAGCAATAAATCAATAGACGTCTTAATTGAAGAGCCTGTCGCCAACATAGGATCTACTAAAACTAAAATGCAATCATCCAAATTAGGCGTAGTGACATAATCCGCTCGAATTTCAAACGAACCATCTTTGTGGTGACGTCGCATGGCTGCTATAAAGGCATTGTCTGCATAATCCCAAAACTGCAAGAAACCATTATGAAGGGGTAAGCCTGCCCGTAAAATTGTGGCCAAAACCACGCGCCCTTGGGCTTCTCTGAAAGTCGTCGCCCCCAAAGGCGTCTCTATGGCTTTGTCGATATACGCAAAATGCTTGCTAATCTCATAGGCCATGATATTACCGATTCGCTCAATGTTTTTGCGAAAGCGCATCCGATCGGTCTGGATATTATGGTCTCGCATCTCTCCAATAAATTGGTGTAAAATCGAATCTTGATCATTTAGGTTGTGTATCATTGCCTTTTGTTTTTTGCATTAGGTATCGACCTGCGCTGCCTGTCCAAGCCCCTAAGCCTGTTGTTATGCCACCAATCGTTGCGGTCAGTAAAAGTAAGAGATTTGGCGATAACTCACCAAATAATACCCCTATTTTTTGCGCAAGCAGCCCATTATTTTCCAGATTTGCCAAATAGGCAGGAATAAACCAAAGTATTCCTCCTCCTATCAATCCTATCATAAAGCTAGTCCATCGTCGTTTGTGAAAAGTAAAAGCAGCAAATGCACCCACCAAAGCCATCGTCCACCATGGGCTATGCTGCTGGACAAACCAGCCCAATCCCAAGATGATGATTAATTGTAAAAGATGCTTCATAGGTTGGTAGGTTTTAGGATGCTATCGAAAAATTTCTGTTTTCAAAAAAGCTTCTTGGGCGGTCATATCCAAGTCTTTCAAGAACATCAATTCATAATATTTACCATTGGCCCAATCATCGACCATGTTGTCATAGTACGGTGAGCCAGGGTTGCCCGAAGCTCCACCAGGTATCAATCCATAGGCCTTGATGGGCTTGGTTAATTCCACGACCATGCGCCACGAAGGGCCAAAGTCACCATTAATCGCATTGATGGTATTACGTTGCCCGCTCATGTTGATATTCTTTTTCGAAAAGGCGGGTAGGCGAGCTAAGTGGTTGATACTAGGGCGGTTATAGTCTTTCCAGAAATAATCTTTTGATGTGATTTTTTCCGCAAGGCTCTCCATCATATCTCCAAATGATAAGGTAGCGATATCAGAAAAATCTTCTACTTCTTCCGTAAAGGCTAAGTCAAAATAAGGGTGTGTCGTGTCCGACATCAACGCAATGGTGCGCCAGTCTTCTGGATAAAAAACAGCTATCGAATCGGGTAACTGCGCGATTTCGTCCCAAGTACGCTCTTTCAATTTTTTGAACCACTCTGTAAATAAAACGGGCTCGAGTCTATCCTTTCGGAAATGATAATCCCAGTTTTTGAGTTGCTCGATGAGTGGGAATGCGCCAGATTGTAACTCCGAAGTATCCAGAGCTGCCAGCATAAAAGGGAGTGCATCTTTCGCTTTGTAGCTGTAATCATCATTTTGCATCTGCATCATATCTTTGGGGGTGATTTGAGACATGGAGCTAAGCTTGTTGTGGATAGAGCGACAACGATAATCATTAAATCCACCACTATAATAGTACGGATAGGATGGGGGAGTGGAGTTTTGGTTGGCCGAAAAAACAAAGCCCCGGTCTGGATTCTTCAATTGGGGGATTTCATCTTGCGGGATGAATCCGTGCCAATCGTTGGCGGTGCTGCTGCCATCTTGAATAAAACGACCTTGTTGCGGACTTTTGATTGGAAAGTTTCCTTGAACCCGAATGGCAATATCTCCTTGGTTGGAAGCGAAAATCATGTTTTGAGCAGGGTGGGTAAAATTTTGGGCAGCCGCCACATAATCATCATAAGTCTTCGCTTTCATCAATCCGAAGAAGGCATCCAATTCAAAAGTTGAAGAAGGCTCGTTGGAGAGCCATTTCATGGCCATGCCGCTATAAGGCTTGTTGGGTTGGTCATAGACGATGGGTCCCCAATTTGTTAATTTGGTTTCTAGCAATACAGGTTTTTGACCTTTGACTAAAATGGTGTCAAGGATGATTCTGACAGGGATTTCTTCTTTGTCCAAAAGGTATCTGGTGTGGTTTTTATTGGTCCAAGTGATTCTGTACCAGTCGTTTACGTCTTGCCCGACGTTGGTGACACCCCAAGCTACATCTTCATTGAATCCGATGGTTATTCCTGGTATTCCCGCAAGGGAGACCCCCATCGTATTGACATCAGGAGTATGGATTTGGAGCATGTACCAGATGGATGGTAAGGTTAGGGAAAGGTGTGG
Organism: uncultured Saprospiraceae bacterium; assembly: GCA_947311105.1. Taxonomy (GTDB): domain Bacteria; phylum Bacteroidota; class Bacteroidia; order Chitinophagales; family Saprospiraceae; genus HyVt-613. The sequence continues at coordinate 4,177 of CAMZKG010000308.1, read as the reverse complement.
GTCATTGCACAAAATGGGTTGGCCACTCTTTGTTTTTTTGCCCGACACCGCCCAATTATTTGAGCCGACACCAGGGTTTGATTTGGGGAAAGGTAAGGCCGTAGTCAAGGTAGAGTCTATGGAGCTAGCGCCTTGCCAAGAAGGATGTTTTGCCGCAAGGCGCACCTTGAGTGAATCCCATTGACCAAAGTCCGGGACAACAGTTTTTTGTTTGGGGTTGAATTCAGGGTAAAGAAAGTCAAAGGCTTTTTGACCAAGTACCGTTCTAAGATTGGTCATTTCAATATCGTCATGACTGTAGTTAAGCGTCTTGGCCATCGCTTTAAAAAGCAGGGCTACTTTTAATGGCGTCCACTGCTCTGGCTTGTAATTCATTAGTTTGAATTCGAGTGGAAGCTCGCCTTTCGGAATTTGGTTGATGTAAGCATTGACCCCTTGACAGTATCTTTCGACAAAGTGCATTTTAGCTGCATTTTTGCTCCATTCGTTGATGGCGTTTTGGGCGGAACGAGTAAAACCGATACGACGTTGGTTGGTGTCATAAGGGATTAAGTCTGGTCCAAATAACTCTGCCAACCGCCCTGCGGTAGCCCTTGCGGAAAAATCCATCTGCCAAAGTCTATCTCTTGCCGTCAAATAACCTTGAACAAACATCGCATCATCCATGTTTTGGGCAAAAACATGGGGGACGTCAAGTGTGTCCGTTTGGACGGTGACAGGAGCGATAAGTTGTTGATTGTCAATTACTTCCTTTTCAGGGAAATAAGAATCTGGGGTTGCATTTTTCCAAAAACCGGTGAAGGGACTCAAGAAATGACCCATCCTGGGAATCGGCTCGGAAGACACGAAGTCGGGTCGTTCTAAAACAACAATAAACCCAATAGTCAAAACTAAAGCTAAGAAAAAAGTGAATCTGCGCATGTTCTAATGTATGTGCGGCAAAGATATAAAATCAATTGTGAAAACTACGAAATGTCGCCCTTGATTTTGTTTGTTCTATGGTGAAAAACGCCATCGTTGCCTGCTATGTCTATTGGTAATCATCACTTTTTTGAGTTGACTCCGCTCTAGAACAATAGGACAACACCCAGCCACCATAAAATAAAAATCACTAATTTTTCTAATAAATCCACAGAACCACCTTATTTTAGCGCATATTTTGAAGGTTTGCTTTTTCCGCAAGGAGAATAAAGTGTATCGTCTCGTCTAAAAATTTGACAATCAAATGAGTCCAATTGTAAAAAAAATTATTCCGTTTATCGTCGCTTTAGTTGTGTTTTACTTGCTAAGTGCGGTGTTTTTTAAGCCCGAAGCCTTTGAAGGCAAGGTCTTACAGCAGGTGGATAATATCCAAGTCCAAGGGATGAATCGCGAAGCACGAGAAATCTATAAGAAAGAAGGCAGGGCGATACAATGGACCAATACTATTTTTGGGGGCATGCCTACCACGATGATTTTTCAAAAGAATCCGAGTAATCTTATCCGGCATCTTGTTAAGATTTCGTTGCTTGGAAAGGATATGAAGTCGCCGAGCATCCAATTATTTGTGTTGCTAATGTTTATGTTTTTGGCGCTTTTATTATTTGGTGTTGACTGGCGAATAGCTATTTTGGGTGGGATTGGATTTGCTTTTGGGTCATATGAGATGGAGTTGTTGGAAGCAGGTCATGCGACCAAATTGCTAGCGATTGGGTATTTTGGATTGGTGATTGCTACGGCTTGGTTTGCTTATAATCGCAACCTACTATTAGGGGCGTCGCTTTTTGCCGTTGCCTTAGGGATGCAAGTCTATTCTACGCACTATCAGATTGTCTATTATACTTTGATGATTGTCGTGGCTCTGGGGATTTCGGAGTTTGTCAAAGCTGTCAGGAATAAAACCTTGCCCCATTTTGCGAAAGCTACGGGATTGATGCTGGTATTTGGGTTGTTGTGTGCGGGTACGAGTGTTTCTAAACTATGGACTACGTATGAATATAGTAAAGAGACGATTCGTGGGACATCAGACCTTGCGGCAAAAAAAGACTTAGACGGGCTGGGCAAAGACTATGTATTTAGTTGGAGTTATGGTATTGCCGAGTCGATGACGCTTTTAGTCCCTGATTTTGAAGGCGGTGGCAGCTCGCAGTCTTACACAAGTACCAAGACTTACAAAGCACTCAAACCACAGATAAAAGCTGGCTTAGCGAAGCAGGGCGTTACAGGCAAAAATGCCGATGCTCAAGTCAATCAACAGGTAGCATCTCTCTTTTATTCGGGGGATCAGCCTTTTGTGGCTATGGGCGTTTATATGGGAATTATTGTTTTCTTTTTGATGGTGTTAGGCTTGGTGATGGGGGAGCGCTCCCTAAAATGGTGGTTATTTGGCTCCATGTTGCTTATGTTATCTATCGCTTGGGGACGGCATTTTTTCTTGAATGAAATATGGTACAATGTCGTGCCTTTATTCAATAAATTCAGGTCGTTATCTATGGCATTGGCATTGGTTCAAGGGCTTGCCGCCATGCTCGCCGCCATCGGATTACAAGCTTTTTTCCGCAAGGAGACGACCGATGCACAAAGAAAAAAAGGACTAATGATTGCTGGTGGTACAACATTGGGGATTTTGGTTTTGACGTTATTATTGTCTGGAATGTTTGATTATTCTGGGCCTAAAGATGCGCGATTAGGGGATCAGCTTGCGCAATTATTGGAAGCCGATCGCTTATCTTTATTGCGCAAAGACGTGGGGCGTTCCATTCTGTTTGCTTTGTTGGGTATCGGTGCTTTGTATCTGTATTTGAGCCACAAAGTCTCGGCTTTGGTGAGTGTTTTGGTCTTGACCTTGTTGGTGACTGTGGATATGTGGTCGGTCGGAAGCCGCATCATTAATCCGTCAAAATTTAAGACAGCCAAGAAGTCAAAATTAGTGGCGGAGTCAGATGCTGATAGACAAATCAAACAAGATAAAGACCCACATTTTAGGGTGTTAGATTTGTCAAAAGGAGATCCTTATAGAAATGCCATGGGCGCTTATCACCACAAAATGATTGGGGGCTACCATCCGGCTAAATTGATGAGATACAATGATGTCATAGATAAATACTTACGTGAACCAGGCAAGTATATGAATATTTTGGGGATGTTGAATACGAAGTATATCATTCAGAATCAAGGAGATAGACCCGTCGCAGTACCCTTGCGGGAAAAAGCGCTCGGCAATGCTTGGTTCGTAAAATCTTTTCGCACAGTAGAAAATGCGGACAAAGAATTAGATGCCATAGGCAGTATTCAGCCTAAAGAAGAAGCAGTCTTTGACCAAAAATATGCCAAAGACTTGGATGGGTTTACGATTAATTTTGATTCGACTGCGACCATAAAGCTAACCAAATACGATCCAGACCAGATGGAATATGTCTATTCGGCAAAAACGCCCCAATTAGCCGTCTTTTCGGAAGTCTATTATCCAGAATCTAAAGGCTGGTCTTTGTACGTAGGTGACCAAAAAGTACCTATTTTAAAAGCGGATTATTTATTGCGCGCAGCGATTCTTCCAGCAGGCCAAAATCAAAAATTGGTCATGAAATTTCATCCTAATGCGTATTATACGGGCGTGAAAATTTCTTTATTCGCTTCCATTGTCTTATTGCTTAGCCTTTTTGTAGGTTTCTTCTTCTCCTTTAAAAATCATGATAGCGGAGTGGATATTTATAACCTTCCTGAAAATGAACCTAAGCCTACTCCCCAAAAGGTTGTTGCACCTAAAGGGAAAAAAGGTAGGAAGCAGTAGGATGGGTATAGCGGTGTGACGGGTATGACGGTTTAACGGGTATAGCGGTATGACGGGTATAGCGGTTTAACGGGTATAGCGGTGTGACGGGTATAGCGGTTTAACGGGTATAGCGGTTTAACGGGTATATCGGTGTGACGGTATAGCGGTGTGACGGGTATATCGGTGTGACGGGTATGACGGTGTGACGGGTATAGCGGTATGACGGGTTTAGCGGTTTAACGGGTATGACGGTTAGCGGTATGACGGGTATAAGCGGTGTGACGGGTGTAGCAGCGGTATAGCCCGACAATTATCTCCACAAACATGTAGATAATCATTGAAAACTGACCCACCTTAATCATCGAAAACTGACCCACCCCTAGGGTTAGGTATCGAGAAGTTCTCGATATTTAAACCATGATAACG
>CAMZKG010000307.1 GCA_947311105.1 uncultured Saprospiraceae bacterium | reverse complement strand
GCCCTTTTTGCGCCTGTTTTTGCTATTTTTTTATCACGTAGCCCAGCTACGCTTCAAAAAAAATAGCTTCAACATACACAAAAATGCCTATTTTCTGCCTAAAAATAGGGGCACCTAAACAGTTACAAAAAAAGATGTACCAAGAATTAGAAATCACCGCACTACCCGAAGAAGTTCAAGACTTGGGCATCATTCGCCGCAAGGCACTGGACAAATCGGGTTGGAAGAAAATAGACCACCTACATGTCCGCAAACGCTCCATCGATGCGCGCCAGCGCAAAGTCGTTTATCGCCTAAGAGTGCAAATTTATCTCGACGAGCTTCCGCCAAAAGCCCCCCTACTCCTTCCGTCGCTTCCCAATGTCAAAGGTAAAAAAACAGTAGTGATTATTGGGGCAGGCCCTGCGGGCTATTTTGCGGCTTTAGAACTCATCGAGCAAGGACTAAAACCCATTGTTTTTGAGCGGGGGCATAGTGTACAAAATCGACGAAAAAGCCTGCGGGATATTCAGCAATTTGGCATCGTGGATTCGGATTCCAACTATTGTTTTGGAGAAGGCGGCGCAGGAACCTACTCTGACGGAAAGCTCTATACCCGTTCGCATAAGCGCGGAAAAATCGCCAAAGTATTACAATTATTGGTCGAACATGGAGCACATCCTGACATCTTGGTAGATGCTCATCCGCATATTGGCTCCAATAAATTACCAAGAATCATCCAAGCCATCCGAGAGACCATCGAGCGACATGGTGGCGAAGTTCACTTTGAGTCAAAAATGACCGATTTAATCATACAAAACAAAGAGATTCAAGGAGTTATCATCAATGGTACGGACGAGATTTTGTGCCAACAAGTCATCCTAGCCACCGGTCATTCCGCAAGGGACATCTATCTATTGCTTGCGCAAAAAAAGGTTAAAATTGAAGCAAAACCTTTTGCCCTTGGCGTCCGACTAGAGCACCCACAACCCATCATCGACGAAATCCAATACAAACAAAAAAATCGGAGCGAAAACTTACCCGCCGCCAGCTACAACATCTCCTGCCAAGTAGAAAAAAGGGGCGTCTTTTCCTTTTGTATGTGCCCAGGTGGATTGATTGTTCCTGCCGCCACCGCTCCCGGCGAAATCGTCGTCAACGGAATGTCACTATCCAGACGTGACTCCCCTTTTGCCAACTCAGGATTTGTCACCGAAATAAGATTGACCGACCTTCACGAAAACATCCTTGACAATCCCCTTGCGGGAATGGAATTTCAACAAAAAGTCGAACAAAAAGTATTTGCCGCTGGGGACGGAACCCAAAAAGCACCCGCCCAAAGACTGACCGATTTTGTGGAAGGCAAGCTTTCTAACACCCTACCAGACTCTTCATACATTCCCGGCTTATTAAGTCGTCGAGTAGATGAATTATTGCCCGACTTCATCACCCAACATCTCCGCGAAGGACTTAAAACCTTCAAAAAGAAAATGCCCACCTACTACACTCAAGAAGCCAATGTCGTAGCTGTCGAAAGCCGTACTAGCTCGCCCGTCCGCATCCCTAGAGACCGCGAAACTTATCAACACATCGAAATCAAGGGACTTTACCCTTGCGCAGAAGGTGCCGGCTATGCAGGCGGCATTGTTTCTGCGGCCTTGGACGGACAAAATGTGGCTAAAGCGATTGCGGTGGCCAAATAGGGGATTCTTTGGCAGCCCTTGGTCTGTCCACCCCCAAATTTGAATGAGATCTCTCCCTTTTTTGGGGCTCTCGGCAAATTTGACCCCGCCAGATGGGAGATGGTTCCGAGTGGCTGCTGATGAGCGTGCAAGATGGTTATTCGCGGATCGTGGCTATTAATTACGGATACAGAGCCTGTTTTTTGAGTGTATGTGGTGAGTGTCGCGTATGTCATGAGTGTATGTCATGAGTGTATGTCGTGAGTGTATGTCACAGAACGCACCGTATGTGCCCCGCTGGCGGCTGCGGGATCGGTCGTTCATTCTGTTTGAGCTTCGGGAGCGCAATATTCTGGTCTGTATCGTTTTTGAATAGCAAATGACAGTCGCTTGAGAAATTCTGTCTGTTGCAGTTATTTTTTACCGAACCATTGATTAATACTACTTGTGCTTTTTAAGTAGCCGTCTGGCGGGGTCAAATTTGGTAAAGACCCCAAAAAACAGAACCATCTCTAGTCAAATTTGGGGGTGGAATGCTCCAGCCAGCGGTTTTGCTTGGGATTCTTTGGTTTTGCTTGGTCAGTAACAAAAACATCCAGTTCAGGTTGGTAGTTAGTGGTGTTGTGGCACTTTTTGCAAGTTTCTTTGACGCCATCATTGTCGACTCAACCAACGAGCAAAGCAAGTGACTCAACCAGCGAGCGAAGCAAGCGTCTCAACCAGAGAGCGAAGCGAACGACTCAACCAGCGAAGCGTCTCAACCAGCAAAGCCCGAAGGGCAAGCGGCTCAACCAGCAAGCGAAGCGAGCATCTCAATCAATCAATTCAACCATATCCAAAATAATTCCTTAATATTTCTTACTTTTGCGACCGCAATTTTCTTTTTTTCTACGTTATACACATAGGGAAAAGAAAAAATCCATTAATTTTTACGAAAGTAAATGGAAACAAAAGCAGAAAATAGCAACTAAATGTCTGTAAAAGTAGAAGGGCTTACCAAAATCTATGGCACTCAACGAGCCGTTGACAATGTATCATTTGAAGTGGGCAAAGGTCAAATCCTTGGGTTTCTTGGCCCCAATGGCGCTGGCAAGTCCACCACCATGAAGATGATTACTAGTTTCATACCGCCTACAGAAGGCAATATTGAAGTCTGTGGCATCAACACAAATGAAAATCCTATGGCGATACGCCAAAAAATAGGCTATCTTCCTGAGCACAACCCGCTCTATTTGGATATGTACGTCAAAGAATACTTACGCTTTGTCGCTGGACTACATCAACTACCCAATAAATCCGCCATCGTCGCTAACATTATCGAAAGAGTCGGACTTACACTCGAACAAAATAAAAAAATTGGCATGCTGTCCAAAGGTTATCGCCAGCGGGTAGGTTTGGCGCAAGCCTTGATACACGACCCTGAAGTGTTGATTTTGGATGAGCCTACTTCGGGACTAGACCCCAACCAATTGGTCGATATTAGACATCTCATCAAAACCGTCGGGCAAGAAAAAACCGTCATCCTTTCGACCCATATCATGCAAGAAGTGCAGGCGATGTGTGACCGAGTCGTCATCATCAATAATGGGCAACTAGTCGCAGATGACCCCATCGAAAAACTATCTTCTCGCATCGCTGGTGAATCCATTATTACCGTCGGCTTCAAGGGCAAAGTCTCCCAAAAAGTATTAGAACAAATAGCAGGAGTCCGACAAGTGGATATTTTGGACAATGGACTTTTTCATATTTTTGCCAAATCGAAGATAGATTTGCGAGAAGACATCTTTCACCTTGCGGTAAAAAACAACTGGGTCATCCTAGAAATGTCTAAAGACAGCCACAGTGTAGAAGACGTATTCCATAAGCTTACGCAAAAACAAACCACTAATGATTAGTTTATTTTTCAAAGAAATCAACTCTTTTTTCAGCTCCGTCATTGGCTATGTGGTGATGGCGGTATTTTTGTTGGCTATTGGTCTATTGATGTGGGTATTTCCAGATTTTAGCATCATCGGCTACAAATATGCCACGTTAGACCAGCTATTTGATGTAGCTCCGATGGTATTTTTGTTTCTGATACCCGCTATCACCATGCGCTCCATCGCTGAAGAACGCAACCAAGGCACCATTGAATTTTTAGAAACCAAGCCCCTGACAGACTTACAAATTGTCCTTGCCAAATTCTTTGCAGGATGGGTACTAGTGGGGATTACACTCGTCCCTACCCTACTTTTTTATTATTCGGTGTATCAATTGGGCTTGCCGAAAGGCAATCTAGATTCGGGAGCTATTTGGGGATCTTACATGGGCTTATTTCTTTTGGGTGGTATTTTTACAGCAATAGGCGTATTTGCTTCGTCCTTAACAAAAAATCAAATCGTTGCTTTTTTATTGGCGGCTTTACTCGCTTTTATCTTTTACTGGGGCTTTGATTTTATGAGCAGGATGCCGTCATTTATCGGAAAAATAGATGATATCATCCAAACTTTCGGCATCGAATACCACTACCAACAAGTCAGCCGTGGTGTCATTGATAGTCGTAATATGATTTACTTTTTTTCTGTCATAGCCGCCTTTATTGGTGCAGCTCAATTGAGTCTCGAAAAACGGGGCTGGTAAACCATGACAAAAGAAGCAAAAAGAATGAAAAGAACAAAAAAAACGAAGGCACAGGCATTATTGAACTACACCTTGTTTGTCGGTGTACTAATCCTCCTTAATGTAATTGGTAGTTATTATTATGGTCGTATCGACTTAACCGAAGAAAAGCGATTTACCCTGACCCCTGCCACCAAAAACCTACTCAAAAGCCTTGATAATGACGTCACCGTCGAAGTCTTGCTTGATGGTGATTTTCCAGCAGGATTTAAGCGTCTGCAAAAAGGAGCAAAGGAAATATTACAAGATTTTAGAGCCAATTCTTCCTTCATTCACTTTTATTTTAACGACCCTAACATTGGCTCTGTCGAAGAGATCAACGAAACCCGTAAAGCCCTTTCCGAAAGGGGCATCTCTCCCGTCAGGCTCATGGTCAAGGACAAAGATGGCTCTTCCGAAAAATTGATTTACCCTGTTGCTGTCATCCATTATGGCTCCAGAGCTTTGATTGTCAACCTTTTAGAAAATTCTAACCCTTCTCTAAATCCCGAAATCGCCCTCAATAATTCCATCAGCCTACTAGAATACAAAATAGCCAGTGCCATCCAAAAACTCAAAGCTAACGATAAACCCAATATTGTTTTTATCCAAGGACATGGCGAACTTCCTGCGTTAGCTTTTAAGGATTTGGACATCGCGCTTTCGCAAAATGCAAATGTGGCCTTTCTCAATATCGACACCATGGTGACCCTACCCAAACAAATCGATGTAGTGATGATCGCTAGACCACAAGCCGCTTTTTCTGAAAAGGAAAAATTTGTCCTAGACCAATACATCATGAATGGCGGCAAAGTCATCTGGATGATTGACAAGCTAGTAGTCAGCCTAGATAGTTTAGGTAAAACCGGCAAATATGTCCCCTATGATTATCAACTAAATCTGCGCGACCAATTATTCAAATATGGCGTCAGAATCCAACCCAACATGGTCTTAGACTTAGAATGCGCCCGCATCCCACTAAGGGTCGGCCAAGTAGGCAATGCACCACAATTAGACCTTTTTGGTTGGTATTATTGGCCTACGGTCTTGCCAGCCAGCACCAACCCCATCGTCAAAAGCCTAGACCGCGTATGGATGAGATTTGGAAGCTCTATCGACACCCTAAAAACAAAGACAAATGTCAAAAAAACCGTCTTATTAGCATCTTCCAAATATAGCCGCACCCAATACATCCCCACCGAAATCGGATTCGAGATCCTTAGATACAAACCCAAACCCGAAAAATTTAACAAAGGCCCACAACCGATGGCTGTCCTTTTAGAAGGTGAATTTCCTTCATTATTTGAAGATAGAGTCAGTCAAGAGATGCAACGCGGGCTCGATAGTTTAAAATATACTTTCCGTCCACGAAGCGTTTCTACTAAAATGATCGTTATATCGGACGGGGACATTATTCGCAATGATGTGGACTATCGCTCCAAGGCTCATCAGCCATTAGGTCTCAACCGATTTGAAAAAACAGGTGTCACCTACGCCAATAAAGATTTCATTCTGAACGCAGTAGAATATTTATTGGAAGACAAAGGCATTATTTCCGCAAGGTCAAAAGATGTAAAACTAAGACTTCTTGACACCGTGAAAGCAGAAAAAGAAAAAACTAAATGGCAATTGATTAACATTGTGCTTCCTTTGGTATTACTAGCTCTTGGTGGGCTTTTGTATGGTTTTATTCGGCGGCGGAGATTTGGATAATGGTCGATGTTGGTTGATGTTGGTCTTTGGTCTTTGGTCTTTGGTCTTTGGGACGCTTCGCTTTGGTGCTGCCGCAGCGACTTACACCTACGACGTGTTCCGCAACTTTTTCAACTTTTTCAACTCTCTCAACCAGCAAAGTCCGAAGGACAAGCGACTCAACTCTCTCAACTAGCGAAGTCCGCAGGACCAGCGACTCAACTCTCTCAACCAGCGAAGTCCGTAGGACCAGCGACTCAACTCTCTCAACCAGCGAAGTCCGTAGGACCAGCGACTCAACTCTCTCAACTTTTTCAACTCTCTCAACCAGCAAAGTCCGAAGGACAAGCGACTCAACTCTCTCAACTCTCTCAACCTTCAACGACGCACGCCATGGCTTTTTCCGTAAGGGAAAATACTAAAATGCAAAAAACCAGTATAATCCAATAATAATTGCTACCATCCCAGCCACTAGCCTTATGCCTAAAGAAAAGTTGTTGTTATGACCTTCTTCGATTTTGGTAGCGATACGACCTAATATGAGCGCATAAAGACTCATGGCCAAGACGCTGCCTATACCAAATCCTATAATGTACAAAGCAGCTTCCCCGTTTTTTTGAAAGCCTAACACGGGTAGTAAAAGCAAAAAATGGGCAACACCCGCCAATCCATGTATGATACCTATAAATAGGGCTGTAGAAAGAGCATTGTTTACGGGGCGGGCATGGGTATGGGTATGTGACTCATTATTAGGTGTGGGTTCGTCGAGACGAACGGCCGTTCGTCTGTCTGGCAATCGGGTTTCTGGCTGATGTTGGTGGGTATGAACATGTATAAAAGGAGTATGTTCTTTTTCTGTGTGAAAATGTGGGTGTTTGTGGTGTGTCTCTTTGCGATAGATTTTGACGAAAGTCCATATACCTAAAACAACTAAAACAACGCCGACTAGTTGTTCGCTTTGTGCAGAAATCTTTTCAAATGGAATCATATCCCTAAATAGATAAACTAATATCCCAATAATCAACATCCCAATTACATGTCCTGTGCCCCAAAGTAAGCCTACTTTCCATGCCTTCCTTTTTGATTCAATGGCTAGGGGGGAGACGGCTGCTAAGTGATCTGGGCCTGTAATAACATGAAGCATCGAAGCCGTGATGCCTGCAAATAACGGTAGTATATTCATGTCGTAAAGGTAGAATTTTATTGGGTAATAATCATTTGGGGTAAAGTAAAATTTTATGTATTAAAGATAAATTGGTAGGATGTTAGTAGTTTAGATTTTGTCTAAATTGGAGTTTCGTGCTTCGATTTTTTTGTGTATTTTTATTTTTTTTGTACTTTTGGGTTATTCAATATAATTTAAACAAGAAAATCCTGTCGTATGGCTACTGAAAAAAAGCGAGAAACCTACTTTGAGTCTATGGTAAAACAAGGCTACTCACGTAGAGATTTTATGCGATTTGCAACGTATATGGCTGCGTATATGGGACTGTCAACAAGTGCAGTTGGACAAATAGCAGATGCACTGGAGAATAAGCCAAGAGTGCCAGTGATTTGGGATCACTATCAAGAATGTACTTGTTGTAGTGAGTCGTTTATTCGGTCGGATCATCCATTGGTCGCTGATATAATATTGGACAAGATTTCTCTAGATTATACTTTGACCTTGATGGCACCATCCGGAGATCAAGCAGAAAAATCCAAGCATGATACCATGAAAAAGTATCACGGAGAATATATATTGTGCGTGGAAGGTTCTGTGCCACTAGGAGATGACGGGCAATATTGTTGTATTGCGGGGCGTACGGCGTTAGATATTTTAAAAGAAGCAGCAGAAGGAGCAAAAGCCATCATCGCATGGGGCAGTTGTGCTTCTAATGGCTGTGTGCAGGCTGCTTATCCTAATCCGACTCAAGCAACCCCAATTCATAAGATTATTAAAGATAAACCAATCATACGAGTGCCAGGGTGTCCACCTATTGGTGAAGTGATGGCGGGCGTCATCGTACACGTGGTGACTTTTGGTCGCTTGCCAGAGTTAGATCGGTTAAATCGTCCGAAGGCATTTTATGCTAAGCGAGTACATGATAGTTGCTATCGCCGACCTTATTATGATGCTGGACTCTTTGCAGAAACCTTTGATGATGAAAATGCTAAAAAAGGATATTGCTTGTACAAAGTAGGCTGTAAGGGACCAATGACATACAATGCCTGTGGCTCCATAAAATGGAATAATGGGGTGAGTTATCCTATTCAGTCCGGTCATGGGTGTATTGGTTGTAGTGAAGATGATTTTTGGGATAATGGACCATTGTATGAGCGGCTAACCAAATTGCCTGGCTTTGGCATCGAAGCAACGGCCGATAAAGTAGGTAAAATAGCGGTTGGAGCCGTGACAGCGGGAGTGGCAGTACATGCTATCGCTTCAACCATCGCTAAAAAGAAAGCCGTGTCTAGACGGATTTCTAAAGGGCGTGAAAATGATGAAAATCTAGATATTTAAAAACTAAACGAAAAAATAGCAAAATGGCTGAAAGAATAGTTGTCGATCCGATTACAAGGATTGAAGGTCACTTAAGAATAGAAGCAGAAGTAAAAGATGGAAAGATCGTTGATGCTTGGAGTTCTTGTACGATGGTACGTGGCTTGGAGAACATTGTCCGTGGGCGTGACCCAAGAGATGTTTGGGCTTTTGTCCAAAGAACCTGCGGTGTGTGTACAAGCATACATGCTTTGACTTCTGTGCGAGCGGTTGAAGATGCTTTGGACATAGCAGTGCCACCGAATGCAGAAATGGTCAGAAATTTGATGGTGGCTGCATTGTATGAACATGATCATGTGGTGCATTTTTATCATTTGCATGCTCTAGACTGGGTGGATGTGGTGTCTTCTCTAAAGGCAGACCCTGTGGAGACTTCACGGATAGCACAGAGTATCTCCAAATGGCCTAAAAGCTCCCCAGGATATTTTTCTGACTTGCAAAAGCGATTGACTAAGTTTGTAGAAAGTGGGCAGCTAGGTATTTTTGCTAATGGATATTGGGGACACCCACAGATGAAATTACCGCCAGAAGTTAATTTAATCGGTGTGGCTCACTATTTAGAAGCCTTGGAATGGCAGAAAGAAATAGTTAAAGTACATACTATTTTTGGTGGTAAAAATCCACACCCAAACTTTTTGGTCGGCGGTATGGCTTGCGCAATTAACACCGAAGACCCTGGCGGACTAAATGCAGAGCGTCTGGCTTATGTGAGACGCTTGTTAGAAGATGGAAAGCGGTTTATAGAACAGGTCTATATCCCAGATTTGATGGCGATAGCTTCTTACTATAAAGATTGGGGGGCTATAGGTAAAGGGTTTGGAAACTATATGAGTTATGGAGAATATCCTACCAATGGCTATGCTGATATAAGTAGCTTTAAGTTTCAGCCAGGAGTTATTTTGGATCGAGATTTGACGAAAGTCCATGAAGTGAATCATCGAAATGACGATATTCAAGAGTTTGTGAATAACTCGTGGTATGATTATTCTGGTGACGGTAATGCAGGTAAGCACCCTTGGGAAGGAGAGACCAATATTAACTACACAGGACCAAAACCGCCTTACAAAAATTTGGATGTTGACCAAAAATATAGTTTTATCAAAACACCAAGATGGAAAGGTAAACCTATGGAAGTAGGGCCTTTGGCTAGAGTATTAGTCAATTTTGTCAAGGGAGATAAAGAGACTCAAGAAGAAGTAAATGCCGTGTTGAAAACACTAGACGTACCCGTTGATGCATTGTTTTCAACTTTGGGGCGTACTGCGGCACGTGCAATATGTGCTAAACTATCATCAAGATGGGCGCTAGGGTTTTATGATCAATTGATTCTGAATATCAAAAATGGTGATAGTCGGATGGCTAATATGGAAAAATGGGAGCCTTCTACTTGGCCTGCTGAAGCCAAAGGAGTTGGTTTTGCCGAAGCACCACGTGGAGCCTTAGCTCACTGGATTGTTATCAAAGATGGTAAGACAGCTAATTATCAACAAGTTGTGCCTTCTACTTGGAATGCATCACCTAGAGACCCCAAAGGTCAACGGTCAGCCTATGAGTCCACTTTGCTTGGCACTCCAGTAGCAGATAATAATTTGCCGTTGGAAATTATTAGGACTATTCACTCTTTTGACCCTTGTATTGCTTGCTCTGTACACCTGTATGATGAGCATGGTAAACATATTACGCAAGTGGACAATATTTCAGTTTGTACCATCTAAAATGATATAGTATGGCCACCAAAAATTATAAAAGAGTATTTGTCTGGGAGATGCCTGTTCGTGTCTTTCATTGGCTCAATGCTTTGTCTATTACAGTTTTAGCAATAACGGGCTATTTTATTGCTAAGCCACCTGCATTTATGTCTAGTGCCGAAGCCTTTAATTCTTATTTGTTCGGTACTATTCGTGTGGTGCATTTTGTTGCGGCTTATATTTTTGTTGCAGTGATGATTATGCGGGTCTATTGGGCTTTTGCGGGCAATAGATATGCTAGATTGACAGCACTATTACCTTTTAACCAAAAAGGACGTAAAAACTTTATGCATGTCCTAAAACACGACATCCTACTGTTGCCAGAAAAAGACGGGCATGATTTGTCACAAATAAGCATTGGGCATAATCGGGTCGCGGGTTTTTCTTACATTATTATGTTTTTTGTTGCTTTAGTAATGGTGGCAACGGGATTTGGATTGTATGCGGATAATGCGAATTGGTTTTTCCCAAGGTTGTTTGGTTGGGTGCCAGAGTTCTTGGGTGGAGATTTTGCTGCACGCGCCATACACCATGCAGGGCTGTGGATATTTGCGTTGTTTACGATTGTACATGTTTACCTTGTCTTGTTCCATGATTGGTTGGAAGGACGGGGAGAGACTTCGTCAATGTTGAGTGGGTTTAAGTTTGTTAGGAGAGAAAGGATGAATCCTAAGTTTTTGCGCAAGCTAGAAAAAATCGAAAAATTGGACAAAAAAGATGATGACGCTACGATAGACCCACAAGATATCCCTTTACCCCAATAACCTTAGACTATCTCAGAACAATGGTTCGGTCATTATTTTGGCAAAAAAGAAGCAACTAACCCCATAAACACAGGCTTTTTTCTATTTAATACAAGTTATGTCTTTGGCTGAG
>CAMZKG010000306.1 GCA_947311105.1 uncultured Saprospiraceae bacterium | reverse complement strand
GTTATACCGCTACACCCGTTATGCCGCTACACCCGTTATGCCGCTACACCCGTTATGCCGCTACACCCGTTATACCGCTACACCCGTTATACCGCTACACCGCCAAAGCCTTACGGGCAAATGTCACCGAACCATAAAATGAAAGTCATAAACTTTTCTTTTGTGCAAAAGGATAGTTTTATTAACTTTGTCTAGTTGTAATCCACAAAACTCAATAGTATGATCATCGGAGTACTCAAAGAAATAAATGACAATCGGGTCGCCATCGTCCCCGCTACCTTGAAAAAATTAAAGGATTTAGTCGAAGATATTTGGGTGGAGTCAAACGCTGGTCTAATGGCTGGATATGAAGACTCTAGCTACCAAGAGCAAGGTAAGATCAAGTCAAGAAAAGAGATTTTAGCGCAAGCGGATTTGGTTTTGTCGATTAATCCGATATCCGAAGATGATTTGGGGCAAATGCGAGAAGGCACAGTGGTGATGGCGATGTTTGCGCCTTATGCCGATGACGAAATTGTTGAAGTTTTGCGCAAGCATAAAGTCAAGGCGTTTAGTTTTGATATGATTCCACGGACTACTTTGGCGCAAAGTATGGATATTTTGTCGGCGATGGCGTCTATTGCGGGGTACAAAGCGGTGATACAGGCAGCAGACCTATTGCCAAGGTATTATCCGATGATGATTACTGCGGCAGGGAGCATAAAGCCTTCGACGGTGTTGGTATTGGGAGCAGGAGTAGCAGGATTGCAGGCGATAGCGACGGCTAAGCGATTGGGAGCGATTGTGGAAGCCTTTGATGTGCGTTCGGCTGCAAAAGAAGAAGTGTTGAGTTTGGGCGCTAAATTTATAGAAGTAGAAGGGGCGACAGATGACAAGGACGCAGGTGGTTATGCCGTACAACAATCCGAAGAGTATCTCCAAAGACAACGGGCAGAAGTCCAAAATAGAGCGTCTAAAGCGGATGTGGTGATTACGACGGCACAAGTTCGTGGACGGAAGGCGCCCATTTTGTTGCCAGCGGAGACAGTGTCAAAGATGAAACGGGGCTCGGTGGTCGTGGATTTGGCTGCTTCGACAGGAGGCAATTGTTCGCTTACGCAAAACGGAAAGACCATCGTTACCGAAAATGGCGTGCAAATTATAGGAGATTCTAACTTGCCGAGTACGATGGCACAAGATGCTAGTACTTTGGTGAGCAATAATATCTTCAATTTTCTAAAATATCTGATTAAAGATGGAGCTATTCAATACGACATGGAAGATGAGATCATCTCTTCAGCCTTCATCACCAAATAGTCAGTTTACTCTCAAAAAAAAGAAAGATGGACACAATAATTCAATTTTTTAGCTCGAATCTACAGATGGTTTACATCTTATTGTTTACGATAATCTTAGGGTTTGAGATTATCTCCAAAGTACCGACTGTGCTGCATACGCCTTTGATGTCTGGTGCCAATGCGATAAGTGGTATAGTGACCATTGGAGCCGTTATATTGGTTCGGCAAGCAGCGCCAGATGATTATTTTACCCTAGGATTAGGCTTTTTGGGGGTCATTTTGGGAATGATCAATGTAGTTGGTGGTTTTGCGGTGACGGACAGGATGTTGGAGATGTTTAAGAAAAAAAAGAAATAAGCACATCAATTATCCATTGAAAACAGAAAAAGACAAAGGTTATGTTTGAAACAATAATAGAAATAGCATATTTGGTTGGAGCTTTATTGATTATCCTAGGGCTTCGCAAGATGGGTTCTCCAGATACTGCCCGTCGCGGGAATATTGAAGCGGGTATAGGTATGGGCATTGCGATACTGGCGTCTATGGTGGCACCTATGGACGGAGCAAATAATAATTATGGATGGATATTGGGTGGCATGATAGTCGGCGGATTGATAGGATGGATTTCTGCAAAGAAAGTTAAAATGACAGCCATGCCCCAAATGGTCTCCGTCTTTAATGGTCTAGGAGGAGCAACAGCAGTTGTATTGGGGATGGTGG
Source organism: uncultured Saprospiraceae bacterium (assembly GCA_947311105.1). GTDB lineage: Bacteria > Bacteroidota > Bacteroidia > Chitinophagales > Saprospiraceae > HyVt-613. The sequence goes on along the minus strand of CAMZKG010000306.1, from coordinate 10,658 downwards.
AGTTGGCGCATTATTATAATGGTACTGCGATGGATGGCGGACAATTGGTGGTTACGCTATTGGCCTTGATTATAGGAGGAGTGTCATTTACGGGTAGTATGTTGGCCTATTTAAAGTTAGATGGTAAGGTCAAAGACAAGCACGTCACTTTTAATGGGCATAGCATCCTGAATATCATCTTATTGTTGGTGATGGTAGGAGCAGCAGTATATCTGTACATGCAAGGTCAACCTGGCGGTATGGTGTTGGCAGTGGTTGTGATGATACTAAGTATGATTTATGGATTTTCTTTTGTTGCACCGATAGGCGGGGCAGATATGCCAGTGGTCATATCTTTGTTGAACTCCTTCACGGGCTTGTCGGCTGCGGCAGCTGGATTAATATATGGCAATTTGGTGATGATTGTAGGCGGAATATTTGTAGGTGCTGCGGGTACGATATTGACGGTATTGATGTGTAATGCGATGAATCGTTCCTTGTTGAGTGTGATTATTGGCGGATTCGGTACAAGTGCGGTAGCTGGCGCAAAAGCCGGGACAGATGGCCAAATCGTGAAGGAGATCGGCTTAAATGATATGGCGATACAGTTATTTTATTCTGATTCGGTGATATTTGTACCTGGCTATGGACTGGCTGTTGCGCAAGCACAAAAAGTACTAAAAGAATTGGATGATTTATTGTCTGCCAATGGGGTTGATGTAAAATATGCGATACACCCAGTAGCCGGACGGATGCCGGGGCATATGAATGTCCTTTTAGCGGAAGCGGATGTGCCTTATCCAAAGTTATTGGACTTGGAAGAAGCCAATAGTGCTTTCCCCAACACGGATATCGTGGTGATAGTTGGGGCAAATGATGTGGTCAATCCTGCAGCGAAGGATGACCCTTCTAGTCCAATTTATGGGATGCCGATACTAGACGTGTTAGATGCCAAAAACGTGGTAGTGATAAAAAGGAGTATGAGCCCAGGATATGCAGGCATCCAAAACCCATTGTTTTTTCATGCAAAGAATAAGATGCTATTCGGAGATGCAAAGGCCATTTTGACGAAAGTCGCTAGCGAAGTAAAGGACTTATAGTTTCGGGGAAAGGTGAAGGGTGAAGAGCCGAACGGCCTTCGCCTGTTCTTGCCATTCAGTTAAAGGGTGGATGTGAAGGATTGAAGGGGTGAAGTGAAGGTTTAAGAAACCACTGTTTTAATCTACTTGCTTCGTGTTTTTATCTTTTATACTTAAGCTTGTCAAGGTTTCTCAAACCGTAATAAAGTTTTGCTCAATTCCTTACCGATAGACAACGATTTTTCGGAGAAAACCCAAGTTTTTTATCTCCTAAAAAGCAATAGGTACCGAATATGTTGCTTTTTTTATGTTTTTTTTTACCATTTTATTTGTTTTGTAAAAAATCTTTTCTAATTTTGCGTTAGCGAAAAGCGAATAATCTTCGTTATCTAAGCTACTATCAAACGAATATTTTGTTGGGATTTACTTTTTTAAAAGAAAATAAATATTTTTAAATGGATACTCAAGCAGGTAAGGCTTTAGAAGCCCGGCTCAATGATGAGAGAGTTGTCAATGCGATGAATCGCATTTTGGATAGACTTGATGTTATAGAGTCATCTCTAGAGAAGATACATGAAGCTCCAGGCATGATCAGTATGGTCGCTGATATGGCAGACGATGCTGTACAGACCGCTTCAAACAACGGAGTTGATATCGATGAGCGATTGCGTTCTGCGTTGTCTATAGCCGAAAAGCTCACAGCACCTTCGATGGTGGAGAAAATAGACCACTTAATCGCTGCATTAGACCAGGCACCTGGTATGGTGAGTATGGTGGCGGATATTACGGATGATTTGGTACGGACGCGTGCGGCACATGGAGTAGATATTGACGAACGGTTGAGGGGGGCATTGGCATTAGCAGAAAAATTGACTGCCCCAGAAATGGTAACTAAAATAAATGGATTGATTGCTGCTGCAGAGCAAAGCTCCGGAATGGTGAGTATGGCGGTTGATATCATAGATGATACCGTAAAGACAGCAGGTGAAAATGGCGTCGATATCAATGAACGTTTGCAATCAGCCGTAATTCTTGCGGAAAAATTAACAGCACCCAAAGTAGTGGAGCAATTGAATAATATGCTCGGTATGTTGGATCAAAGTTCGGGTTTGGTGGCAATGGCTGCTGATAGCTTTGACGGAGTGATGCAGGTGGCTATTGATAAGGGAATAGATCCCCAAGAATTTGCAAAGCAAATGTTTGGAGTGACAACGAAGCTTGCGCAAATGATGAGTACACAAGAGATGCAAGAACTCCTAGAAGGAGGCATGTTTGATGTGCAAACCCTAAAAATCATGGGTGCCGCATCATCAGCACTCGTAGAAAGTAACCAATTGCCACGCAAAAAAGTGGGGCTATTTGGTATGATGAGAGAAATGAAAAATTCAGATATGCAAAGAGCTATAGGCTTTTTGACGACGTTTGGCCGATTGTTTGGTAAAAAACTCGGTTGATTAATAAACCATAAAATTCACAAAAAAATATTTAATTATGGCACATCATCAAGTAATTGTTGTGGGTGGGGGTACTGCTGGTTTGGCGGTTGCAGCACTTTTGAGAAATCAGGAGAATCCGCCAGAAGTCGCTATCATTGAGCCTAGCGATAAGCATTATTATCAACCGATATGGACTTTGGTCGGCGGCGGAGTCTTTGACCGCAGCATTTCGGAGAAGGATGAAGCAGATTTTATCCCTGAAGGCGCCACATGGATTAAGGATTACGTAGAATCTTTTGATCCTGACAATAATACTTTGACCACTCGTGATGGTACTACTTACTCTTATGATTATTTGGTCGTTGCAGCAGGAATCCAAATTAATTGGGATGCTATCCCTGGTTTGAAGGAAAGCGTTGCAAAACCAGGAACGGGTGTTTGTTCTAATTATTCCTATGACACGGTTATGTCTACATGGGAGAATTTGCAAAATTTAAAATCAGGTAGAGCTATTTTTACACAGCCTAATACGCCTATTAAGTGTGGCGGTGCTCCCCAAAAAATAATGCATCTAAGTTGTCATTACCTACAAAAGAATGGACGTAATAAAAATGTTGAAGTTGTATTTGCGTCTGCTGGTGGGGGTATGTTTGCTGTAGCTAAATATAAGAAAACTTTAGACAAAATTGTTGCTAGAAATGGTGTGAATACGAAGTTTGGACACAATTTGGTTGCTATTGATGCTGACAAAAAAGAAGCTACTTTCGAAATTCTAGCTTCGGGTGAAAAGGTGGTAATGTCTTATGATATGCTACATGTGACTCCTCCAATGGGACCACCGGACTTTATCAAAAATAGCCCTTTAGCTGCCGAAACTGGCTGGGTGAGCGTTGATAAATTTACAACTCAACACACAAAGTATTCGAATGTCTTCGCTTTGGGTGATTGTTCTAATTTGCCGACTTCCAAGACTGGGGCTGCTATTAGAAAACAAGCTCCTACTTTAGTTGCTAATTTGAATGCTGCCATGAAGGATAAGCCTTTGGAGGCTGCATATGATGGTTATACTTCTTGTCCACTAGTAACTGGTTATGGTCGTTTGATTTTGGCTGAATTTGATTATAACAAAGAGCCTATGGAGTCATTTCCATTCGACCAATCACAAGAGCGTTATAGCATGTACGCCCTAAAGGCTTATGCTTTGCCTAATCTATATTGGCATGGCATGCTGAAAGGTCGTAAGTTTTAAGAACTGATGAGCTGATTCTGTACCTAGTTTGATGGTCAGCGTATAATAGATAAAAAAGGAAAGCTTCGGCTTTCCTTTTTTTTTTTGTCTAATAAGGACCAAGGTTCTAAATAATTTGAACTTTGAGTCCACTCAGAATAGCTTACGCAAAAAAAAACAGCGGAAAAAGACTTTCGTCTCTTCCGCTGCCGTAAAATAAACCCCCCAAATTATTCATCACCCTTGCGGGCTGTCTCTCGTAGTATGTTAATGTCTCGTATCGCGGGGGTTCGTCCGAATTTGTGATAACTAAAGACATAAACCTATTTGCAAATGAAGTGCCACAAATGGTCATTTTGATATAATGGGGAAATGTTTTATGTATAATCGTTTGATAATGACTGCATATTATTGTTATAAAAATGTAATAAGATAAAAAATCTCAATTTGGCTTGTTGGGACAAACTGCGATACTTGGCTAAGTGCTTGATTTCCTAATGTTCTAGAACAACATTATTGTTGTTTTCGTCGATATACTCCAATTTTTCGTCGTCTAGTTTGATAATGGTCAGTGTATCCGTCAGGGGACTACCAAATAACATGAATTCTTTGATGACTTGAGTTTCTTTATTAATAAATGTCCAACTTCCTGTGATTTGGTCTATTTCATTGGTAGAGCAATGGTTTGCGCCCAAGTCGATGGAAAATTGAGCATCGAGCTGAAAGTTTATCACGTCATCAGCATCACAGAGTTTAAGGTGATTATTGATAGTTAGGTACTTCCAGCTTTTCTCCGTAAGGAAATCAATAGTTTTTTTGGGAGTGACAGTCGGCGTATCTTTTTTGCACGAGCTTGCTATTAGAATCAAAGTAGTTAAAAGGAGAAATTTGTTCATAAAAAAAGTGTTTCATTTTATGCAAATATAACTAAGTTTGGTTAAAAAGTAAACACGGGGCTATTCCCCAAATAAAGGTTTTTATTAAAAAAAGGGTAGAAAAGGGTTATTTTGTCAAGTCTAGCTGAAAAACAATATATACTAGGTTGATTTTCGTTGATTTTTGTATTAGCTTTGGACTTAATAACAAAAACAACAGAATTATGAGAAAAATAACCGCCACCTTAATAGGAACGATGACGCTTTTAGCCATTTTTTCCTTTACTTTTTCAAGCTTAAGCCCCCGTGCACAATTTACGCAATATGGAATAGCTACTTATTATTCGGACTTATTTGATGGCCGAAAAACATCTAGTGGGGAAATCTATAAAAAAACAGAACTAACTGCCGCTCATAAAAGCTTGCCTTATGGTACTATTGTGCGAGTTACCCGTTTGGATAATAAGAAATCAATCAAAGTCCGTATTAATGATCGTGGAGCATTTAATAAAGGGCGTATTGTTGATTTGTCCAAGCTTGCTGCTCAGCGACTAGGTATGATTGATGATGGCAAGGCCAATGTGAAGTTAGAAGTGCTAGATGAAGCACCCCAAAATAGGGCTGATGTTTCTATAAATACGGCGCCATCTTCAAAAACAGACGTCAGTAGCAAGTTGACTAAAAAGACGACCACTCCACCCAATACAAAAAGTGCCCCAAAACAGCCCAGCAAAAAAGCTAAGAGTTATCATATAAAGGGCAAAAAGTCAACGCCAAAAAATAGCACAGCAACGAAACAAACTGCTGTAAATGATACGGAGATTGTGACAGCGGCTAATTATAAGGACTTTGACCTATATAAAGTGCAAGTATTGCGACCAAAGAAAAAAGGATTTGGGGTGCAGGTGGGTCTTTTGGAGAATTATGATAACGTTTTTAAGTTTATCGCTGACCTTCAAGAAGATTTCTTTAAGAATATATTGATGAGCGTGGAAGATAATGCAGGCGGCTCAAAGTACCGCATTATTTTAGGCCCATTTCCTACCAGAGATCAAGCGCAGAGTTATAGGAATAGTTTGGCTAGAAAGAAAAAACTCAATGGCTTTGTTATAGATTTATCTAATTTGGCGAAAGCCGGTAAGTAGCTTTTGTAGGATATTAATGAAGATTTCGCAAGACCTGCATCCTGTAACATGGATGTAGGTCTTGTGCTTCTAAGTATATGGTATATTTTTTGTATATTTGCCAAGCAATACAATAGTCTATGCAGTTAAGTAAAATTTTTGATGATCTGGGTGCTTACCTTTCGGGAATCTTCAATATTTATGATGATACCGATTGGAAAGGAGCTACGGACGATATAAAAGAAGGTATTCATTATCGTGGAGCCAATCTTTGGACCTTGATTTTTGCGATTTTGATTGCGTCAGTAGGTTTGAATGTGAACTCTACGGCGGTGGTCATTGGAGCCATGTTAATATCTCCATTGATGGGTCCGATTTTGGGTATAGGGTTATCCTTGGGCACTAATGATATTGCTTTGTTTAAGGATGCTCTACGCAACTTGGTTATTGCTTTAGTGATATCTGTATTGACATCCGCACTTTATTTTTGGCTGACACCTTTGCATGAAGCTCAATCGGAGTTGTTGGCACGAACTCGCCCAACGATTTTTGATGTATTGATTGCTACTTTTGGAGGCTTGATCGGTGTGATTGTTAGTACCCGCGAAGGCTATTCTAATGCCATTCCAGGAGTTGCTATAGCGACGGCATTGATGCCGCCCTTGTGTACGGCAGGCTATGGGTTAGCTTCCGCAAATTGGGAATATTTCTTTGGGGCGATATATTTATTTTTAATCAACGGCATTTTTATAGCCTTGGCTACGGGTGTGGTCGTTAGGTATTTTTTGCATTTTCCGATGAAAACCTATATCGACGAAGCAAAGGAGAAACGGGCACGATGGGCCATCTATTTTTTGGTGTTTTTGACGATAGTTCCTAGCGTTTTTGTGGCGATCAATGTGGTCAATGAAGCCGTATTTCAGAATGAAGCTAAGGCATTTGTGGAAACACACTTTAATTTTGATAACCGGGCCGTAGTAAAATACGAAGCTAAATTTGATAAAAAAGAGCCTATCCTTGAAGTGACGCTACTTGGTGAGCACCTGCAAGATCAGGATATTATGGCCCTACAAAATCAATTGGCTCAATCTGGGCTTTTGGGTGCAAAGTTGAAGATTAAACAATTCAACGAAGACCTTAATGATGAGTTGGCGGATATGAATAAGAATTTGCGCTCAGAAATCTTAGAAGATTTGTACAAACGAAATGATGAGTTAATCACCACCAAAGATGCGGAAATTACCATGCTGAAAAAGAAGCTTTTGGAGCTGAGTAAAGGTCATGATCAGCCTGTCGATAAAATATTTAAAGAGTTGAAAGTCACTTTTCCCGAATTGCTTGAATTTGGGTTTAGTGATGTCATAAAGGCCAAAGAATCTGGAGCAGATACGATTCCTATTGGGATGATTCGGACAAAAAAAGCACTTTCTAAGAGCCAAAAAGAAAAATTAAAAAACTTTTTGATGGTGCGGCTTGAGTTGGATACTTTGCAATTGATTAGTTATTAGTACTTTACCGTCTGCTTTTGTTGACGGTAAAGTACTTTTTGCTAACTTTGCCTTTCTTCAAACGATGAACTAATTGAGAAAATGATTCTAATTACTGGTGCAGGTGGACAAATAGGGGCTGTACTCACCAAAGCGCTTCAAAAACGATATGGTCTAGACAAGGTGTTACCTACGGATATACGTAAAGTTGCGTTTGATGGCGACTTATTTGAATTGTTGGATATTACGGATAAAACTCGCCTAGTAGAGCTGGTCAACCAGTATCAAATTACCGAAATTTACCATTTGGCAGCCGTCTTATCTGCTACAGGAGAGAGCCGCCCCGTTTTTACATGGGATATTAATATGAGCGGTCTGCTCAATGTGTTAGAAGTGGCCCGACATACTTCCGTGAAAAAGGTGTTTTATCCGAGTTCTATTGCGGTTTTTGGCGAAGAAACATCCTTGGAGTTGGCGCCACAGTTTGGTGCATTGATTCCTACGACGGTATATGGTATCTCCAAAGTGGCGGGTGAGTCTTGGTGTAATTATTATTCCTTAAAATACAATGTCGATGTGCGTTCCTTGCGTTTCCCCGGGATTATCGGACACGAAACTTTACCCGGCGGGGGCACGACCGATTATGCGGTAGAAATCTATCACGCAGCGGTCCAAGGCAAAACTTTTCATTGTTATATCTCCGAAAATGAAAAGATGCCCATGATTTATATGAAAGATGCGATTCGTTCCGTTATGGAGTTGATGGAAGCACCCAAAGACGCTATAAAGGTTAGAACTTCCTACAATTTAGCGGCGATGAGTTTTTCTCCTAAGGAGATTGCGGCATCTATCCAAAGGGTATTGCCTGATTTTAAGATTGTCTATGAACCAGATTTTCGGGACGATATCGCTAGGTCTTGGCCGGATCAGTTGGATGATGCGCACGCTGTAAGGGATTGGGGCTGGAAACCTGAATTCGAGCTGGAAGGGATGACTGGGGATATGATTCGGTGTTTGGGGTGAAGGAGCCCTACGGGCTACGGGGTGTCCCCAAATTTCATTTGGGGTAAAGAAGGGAAACCCCTACGGGGTTTATTGTTTTGGCTGTAGCTTTATTTTGCTTTGTGGGTTTGTCCCCAAATTTCATTTGGGGTAAAGAAGGGGAAGCCCTACGGGGTTTATTGTTTTGGCTGTAGCTTTATTTTGCTTAATGGGTTGTTATCTGGTTAGATGAATATATTTCGGAATTTTGTTGTTTTGATTTTGTTTTTCCATTCCTTTTTGGGGGCTGGGCAGGTGGAGTTTTATGCGAATTTGGCAGTGAGTCGTGCGGATAGTTTGCGTGGTAAATTACGGGCGGAACGGACTTGTTATGATGTAGGGCACTATAAATTGGACGTCGCGCTTGATATCGCTGAAAAGAGTATTAGTGGTGAAGTCGTTATGACTTATCGAATTTTACGGGATTTTCAGGTGTTGCAGGTAGATTTGTTTGAGAATATGTCGTTGGATAGTGTTATTTGGCAGGGTGATTTGCTGTCTTTTGAACGGGTTGATAATGCGGTGTTTATTACTTTTCCGGAATGGCAAAGGGTAAATGAAGGGGTAGGGAGTATCCAAATGTTCTATCATGGTGCACCAAAGATCGCTTTGAATCCGCCTTGGGATGGTGGCTTTACTTGGACGAAAGATCCCGAAAAGAATGCTTGGGTGGTGGTCTCTTGCGAAGGTATTGGTGCGAGTTTGTGGTGGCCTAATAAAGACCATTTGTCGGATGAACCCGATAGCATGGATATTTACATTACGGTGCCTGATACTTTGGAAGCTATATCCAATGGCCGTTTGGTAGGGAAGTCTTTTTTGCCGCAAGGCTGGGCGACGCATCATTGGGCGGTTTCTTATCCAATCAATAATTATAATGTGACGCTGAATGTAGGGAAATATGCTCATTTTCAGGAGCATTATATGGCTTTGGATGGGGATAGTTTGGATTTGGATTATTATGTGCTTCCTAAAAATTTGGCGAAAGCAAAAAAACATTTTGCGCAAGTCCCCGAAATGCTTCGAGTCTATGAAGAGCTGTTAGGTAAATATCCATTTTGGAAGGATGGTTATGCGCTTGTGGAGACACCGACGCTTGGGATGGAGCATCAGGGGGCGATTAGTTATGGCAATAAGTATAAAAAGGGGTATCTGGGTGGGCGTTTGCCGAAAGGAATGGATTGGGATTACATCATTATTCACGAAAGTGGACATGAATATTGGGGCAATAGCGTGAGCTGTACAGACCTTGCGGAAATGTGGTTGCACGAAAGTTTTACGACGTATATGGAAGCGCTTTATGTGGAAAAACGATATGGTTATGAGCGGATGTTGGAGTATCTGCTTACGCAAAAAAAGTTGATTAGAAATAGAGCACCTATTTTAGGGCGTTTAGATATGAATTTTAGCCCGATGTATTCTACGGATCAGTATTATAAGGGCTCCTGGATGTTGCATACACTACGAAATGCGATTGACAATGATAGTATTTGGTTTGGACTTTTGCGCGGGTTTTACGAGAAAAATGCCTTGTCTAATACGACGACAGAAGCATTCATAACTTACGTAAATGCTTATACGAAACATGATTACCGTCCCTTTTTTGAGCAGTATTTGACTTACCCACAGCCACCGATTTTGGAGTGTCAGCTTACGCGAAAAAGAAAAAAATTAGTGGTGAAATATCGATGGAAAACGGATGTAAAAGGTTTTGATATGCCTATTGTTTTTGGGAGCTCAAAAGAGTTTGTTCGGGTAAAACCTTCTGCTGAGTGGCAAGTTTATACCTTTAAAAAAATGAAAGTGCGGGAGTTTAAGGTGGCGACTTCATTATTTCTTGTTAGGGCTGTGCGAAAATAAAGAAATAGACTTAGCCCGAAAAGCATGAAAGATAAAAATACGAAGCAAGTAGATTTAAACTAGGGTTTCTTAAACCTTTGCTAACTGAATAGCCAGCTGGAATTATTACTGAAAAAAAAATATTTTTAACCCCACCAAAGTGTCGCAAAATCCCCTATGCGTTATAATATCCCCTTCCTGTTCCCCTTAGAAGTGGGAATGATATGGAATAGTGAATTTTGCTTAGATCTTTCCCCCTTTTACCCTTCATCTTCCCTGTGGCGTAATTCGCTGCGCTCTATTGGAGCCAATTCGTGAATTGGCTCTACGGCGTAATTCGCTGCGCTCTATTGGAACCAATTCGTGAATTGGCTCTACGGATCGTCTCTACATCTTGCAAATAAATTTGCAAGACCACTCGTTCAATATGCCCGACTCGGAGCGGTGAGTAAATTTTCATTTTGTTAAAGAAGGTTGTACGGTTTGAGAAACCTTGACAAACCAAAGCATGAAAGATAAAAATACGAAGCAAGTAGATTTAAACTAGGGTTTCTTAAACCTTTGCTAACG
>CAMZKG010000305.1 GCA_947311105.1 uncultured Saprospiraceae bacterium | reverse complement strand
TTTTAGAGAGAATTTATATCTCATCAAGCACCTTCAAATTTTGCCTTAATCAAGGAAGACGTTGGAGGCGTGGCAGGCTACGTCGGAGTATTGTTTTTTTTTCCGAACCATTGATTTTTACAAGCTTGCGCAAAAAATACCTAATAGGAATACACCAACTTAAGAAAAAGTGGCATCTTACTTGTGTACCTACTTCCTTTGATAAGATAACCGTATTGGGTGCCCGAAAAACAAAAACTATGAAAAGATTCTTCTTCTTTTTTATCATTCTATTTGCGATTTCTTGCCAAGCAAATTCTGAAAAGAATATAAGTGCCAGTCCTGAAAATTATATGGAAAGCCAACCTGCCCCCAGCTATGAGAAAAAGGACATGGATAAATCAGGCGAATCAGGCGCTATACCTGTCAAAAGAAAAATTATCAAGACCGCTGAAGTACGCATGGAAGTCAAAAATCTAGATATGAGCTCAAAATATGTCCAAGGACTAGTAGAGCGATATGATGGGTTTGTTTCCAATCTCAATATGGCCAATTCCAACTATGAACTCAGTACCGAAGTTAGCCTTAAAGTACCATTTAAGCACTTTCAAACCTTGCTTGATTCTATCAAAAAACAAGCGGTATTCTTGAATTATGAGCGTATTCATACGGATGATGTCACCGAAGAGTATTTTGATATTCAGACTCGATTGAAGACCAAAAAAGAAGTGAGAGACCGATATATTGATATTTTGCGCAATAAGGCAAAAAACGTGAAGGATATCTTGTTGGCAGAAGATAAAATCAGAGTAATCCAGGAAGAAATAGAAGCTGCCGAAGGGCGATTGAAGTTTTTGTCCACTAACGTAACTATGAGTACGGTTACCGTAGAGTTGTACCAAAAAATTGAGTACAAGCCGAGCCCTGATACCTATAGCAATAGCTTTTGGAATCGCTTGGGGCGCTCCTTCAAAAACGGCTTACAATTTTTCGAAGAGTTGACATTGGGTTTGATTTCTGTATGGCCTTTGTTGTTGATTTTTGGATTGTTAATTGGCTTTCGCAAAAGGCTATTTAAGCGGTTTCGTAGGCCGCGTGATGAATAGGGGGGGGGCATCAAGAAGTTACCGAGAAGCTTTATCCTTCACAAAGCCATACGGGCAGTGTAAGCAGCCATTTCCACAGCACTTTCCACGCTTGCGCAAATACGCTTCTGTAAGCACCATTAGTCCCTGGTCATCCAGATAATAATCTTCTCCTTCCACGAGAGTAGGCTTCCAGTCAAATAGGTCGTCTAGCTCGTCATCAAATTGCTCTTTTTTAGCCACGTTTAATTGCGTTTTCTGCCAAAAATACCCTTCCACCATTTCTTTTTCTTTTTACGCTTCTTGGGGTAGTTATGTTTGCGGGCTTCTTGGCGTTTTTTGATTTTTTCACGACGTTCTCGAAGGATTTTGTCGAGTATGCCTTCTTCGCCAGGCAACAATTCTACTTCGGGTTCTTCGATGATGAGAGATTCTACATAGGACGGGCAGTTGAGTGTTTGCGCAAGCGAATCCGAAAGAATAGGAAAAGGTTTGGGGCGGTATTTTCTAAGTCTTTTGTCCTTGACGATTTGTTGCATAGTCAGCGCCCATATCGGGAGCGCAGTATTAGCGCCTTGTCCTAGATGCAGCGAGCGAAAGCGAACGGAAGGTATTTCGCCACCTACCCAAACCCCCATCGCCAATCGTGGAGTATATCCAATAAACCACCCGTCGGACTGCCCTTGAGTGGTGCCTGTTTTTCCTGCGATCCCTTGGGGGAGTTTATAGCGAGTGTGTAGCCTTCTAGCGGTGCCGCTGTCCACGACCATTTCAAGCATATTGGTCATGATTGCGGCAATATCTGGCGACATGCCTTGAACAAAATTCTTTTTTTGATCAAACTCGACCAAAACTTCACCGTCAGCATCTTCTATTTTGGTCAAGAAAAAAGGTTCTTTGACCTGCCCCTTACGGGCAAAAGTAGAATAAAGTGTCACCATTTCTTCCAAAGAGCCATTCATCGAGCCCAAGGCAATAGACGGCACTTTCGGAATGACACTATTGAACCCATTTATTTGCGCAAGCGAAATCACAGGGGCGACACCAGCTTCCATAATCATCCTGACAGCCGCAACGTTGACAGAGTGCGCCAAAGCCCCTGCCATAGAGTAATATCCGCCATAGTGCCCTTCAGCATTATTGGGCGACCAAATTTTGTTGTTATCGTTCAACATGCTCAGGGAATCATTGGAGATGTACTCGCAAGGCTTGTGTCCTGCACGCAACGCCGCCGCATAGACAATCGGTTTAAAAGTAGAACCAACCTGTCTCTTCGCCTTAACATGGTCGTATTTGAGATGATGAAAGTCTATCCCCCCGACCCAGGCTTTTACGGCTCCCGTTTGGACATCTAGCGCTAAAACGCCTGTGTTGAGTAAGGACAAATAATGAGCAACCGAATCTTTGGGGGAGATTATAGTATCTCGCATTCCTTTCCAAGTAAAAATTTGCATGTGCCTTTCGTCCAGAAAAGATTCATAGATTTTTTTGATAGGCACTCCTTGGGCTTGGAGTTTTTTGAAGCGCTCAGATTGCTTGATAAACGGTTGGATACTATTGGCTTTTTTCCAGGGTTTGCGTCTTTTCTTCCAGTGCTTGTCAAAAAGCTTCTGCAAGTGGCTCATGTGTTGATTGACGGCCTTTTCGGCGTAAGCCTGAATACGAGAATCAATAGTCGTGTATATTTTTAATCCATCCGTGTATAAGTTGTAGGGAGAGCCATCATCTTTCTCAAATTGTTTGAGAAGCGCATCGACATCACGGCGGACACGCTCTCGAAAATAAGTAGCCACACCTTCATTGCTTCCTTCTTTGTGGTATTTAAGATTGATGGGGAGTTTTTGAAGTTTATCCCTTTGTTCCAAGGTTAGGTAGCCATTCCGTTCGAGTTGATTCAGGACGGTATTGCGGCGTTTGAGCGCCTTTTTAGGGTGATTGATTGGGCTGTACGCCCCAGTGCCTTTGAGCATGCCGACCAAAAGGGCTGCTTCTTCTGTTTGTAGGGCGGCAGCGTGTTTGTCAAAATAGCGATTGGAAGCAACTTCTATCCCAAAGATGCGATTACCAAAAGGAACCGTGTTGAGATATAGCTCAAGGAGCTCGTCTTTTGAGTAGATTTTTTCTATTCGGCGCGAGATGAATATTTCTTTCAGTTTGGTAACAGGCATCGTAACCAAGCCATGTTCTTGTCGCTTAAAAATATTTTTGACGAGTTGTTGGCTGATGGTGCTGCCGCCGCCTGTATTTTTGCCCAAGATGATGGTTTTGAACAAAACTCTAGTCAGGCTGCGAAAATCGACCCCTTTGTGCTTAAAAAATCGCTCATCTTCGGTGGCAACAAGCGCATGGATGACATGAGGGGAGATACTATCAATGTCCACAAAAATCCTATTTTCCAGATAGAATTTTCCGATTATCTTTCCATCTGCGCTATATACTTCGGAAGCGACACGAGTATTGATTTTTCTTAAGTCTTCTTTCGTGGGGAGCTTGCCAAATGCGCCAAAATAAACAGATGCCCCAAAACCAACTAAAGCCAAGACGCAAAACAGAAATATCCAGAGCCCTATCCGCATGACCTTAAAGCCAACGGGAAATTTTTTCCGAAAGGATAGCATCGCTTGCGCAAATCTCGTAGGCTGACGTTGTGTTTTTTGGTTATTGGATTGCTTCATTTGGGTTTTTTGATGCGAGAATGGTTATTTCGCTTGCGCAAAAATACAGAAAAAACACACAACGAAATGGAAGAGTCGAATAGTGTTTGGTTCTAGCAGGTGGAAATTAAGCTAGTGCCGTGGGATAATACGTTTTTGTAGGGGAAAACCATAAAATATCAAAAAAATGGAAAAAATGACAGCCTAAAAGGGCAAAAAAGCCTTTTTTTTTAGTATAAATCGCTATTTGTCAGGGGGAAATGTTGTAAAATTAAATTCTTTTTGTATCTTTAGCCGTATTTTTTCCATCAAATGCTTATCTGACGAGTCATTTAAGACTTTTGAGCGTATTTTTGTTTAAACAAAAAATCTAAATATGAGAATCAGGCTTTACCAAAAGACAGAGGACAATTTGTTCTATTTCCAATTTTTGACCAAAGAAGGGCAATTGATATTGGACAGTCAAGGCTACCAGTCAAAAGACGCTAGAAACAACGGGGTTAATTCAGTCAAAACGAATGCATCTAACGCCGAACGTTACGAAACGAACACCGACGGTAGTAATCACTACTTTATCTTAAAAGCAGGTAATAATCAAGAAATTGCCAGAAGTGCTATGTTTGCTTCTAAAGGCGAAATGGCGGAAGCCATGAACACACTTTATGTAAAAGCCGGTGGTAAAGGGAATCCGCCTGCTAAGACTGGGGAGAGCAAAGAATACGCTGGAAAAAAAGGAGACGACAATTATCGCCCACTAGCAATCTACGAAAAGAATACGAAAAATGTCGATAATGGCTTTGGTACTTTTGCTGAAGACGATGGGCACTTTTTCTTTGCTTTTAATGTCGATGGAAAAACAATCTTATTAAGTGAATCTTACACAAGCTCAAGCGGACGGGATAATGGCGTAAAATCAGTTACCAAGAATATGGTCATTGCTGAGCGCTATGAACGAAAGGTGCACGCCAATGGTAAGCATTATTTTAACTTGAAGGCAGGAAATAATCAGGAGATTGCTACTAGCCGCTGGTTTGATAGTGAAGGAGAAATGAACGATGCCATTGCTGCGCTTCTACGTGGTGGCAGAGCAGGAGGTGCGGGGACGGGCGAGCTTGTCGCTCGGAAAGGCTACAAAGCTAGTGTGGAGATTGAAGCGCCTGTGGTGACGGATGAAGCCCCAAAGGAAAAGAAAAAGAGAAAGAAGCGTAAGAAGAGTGATAAGCCTAAAGCCGAAAAGGTTATTTTGAAAGAAGGCAGTTATCTTTTTAATGATGTAACCTACCATACCATGCGCAGTGGAAATGGTAAACATTATTTCTCTTTCAAAAACCCTGAAGGTAAGACCATCTTACTAAGTGCGAATATTAGAGGCTACGAAACAGAAGCAGATGTGGATGCTGCAGTCCAACGTGTGATGGAGTTTGCTCCATACGAAGCCAACTATGAAGGCAAGACCACCAAAAATGGTAAGTATTATTTCTATTTGAATGATACAGACGGTGGGCGTGTAGGTAAGAGTTTCTTCTTTAATACGACCGAAGAAATGCAAGCTGCCATCGGATTATTTATAGGGGATGTAAAAGCAGCTGCCGCACCTGCGCCACCAAAAAAAGAAGCAAAAGTGGATGATTATCTTCCTTGTGGTGATTATGCAGGCGGAGAGTGGTTTTATACTTTCTTTAGAGGAGATCGTGAAGAGCACTATTTTGCATACAATAGCCCGGATGGTAAGACTTACTTGCGCTCCGAAGGTTATACTACCGAGAAGGCACGCGATAATGGTATGGAGTCTGTTAAGAAAAATGCACCAATCGAAGCCAGATGGACAACAGGTACCGCAATGAATGATAAGTACCATTATTATGCACTAAAGGCAGGTAATCACCAAGAAATCGCCCGTAGTTGTTATTACAACTCCGAAGCTGAAATGCAGACTGCTTTTGCTTGGATACGTGGAGAGCAATCTATTCTTGGCGAAGGTGCCAAAATGGTCAATGGAAAATGGTGGACGGCTTATATGTTCCGTATGAAGCAGCAAGAAGAAGCGGCTGCCGCCAAAAAACAAGAAGAGTTAAGATTAGGGGCTATTGCCAAGGAAGAAGAAGCGGCAAGATTAAAAGCGGAAGCCGAAGCTAAGCGCAAAGCCGAAGAAGAAGCGGCAAGACTAAAAGCGGAAGCCGAAGCTAAGCGCAAAGCCGAAGAAGAAGCAAAAGCTGCTGCCGCTGCTGCTGCCGCCGCCGCACTAGCATTAAAAAAGAAAGAAGAAGAAGAGTTGAGACTAGCTGCTGTCGCAAAAGAAGAAGCAAGACTAAAAGCCGAAGCAGAAGCAAAACGTAAAGCGGAAGAAGAAGCGGCAAGACTAAAAGCCGAAGCAGAAGCAAAACGTAAAGCGGAAGAAGAAGCGGCAAGACTAAAAGCCGAAGCAGAAGCAAAACGTAAAGC
>CAMZKG010000304.1 GCA_947311105.1 uncultured Saprospiraceae bacterium | reverse complement strand
CGTTCAATTGCCTTCGGCGTTGATTTGTCCTTCGGACGTTGATTTGCCTTTGGCGTTGATTTGTCCTTTGGACGTTGATTTGCCTTTGGCGTTGATTTGTCCTTTGGACGTTGATTTTGAGTAAAAGGACAAGGCCTACTGATGCGACTGATACTTGGGTTGGGGAAACCATATTAAGAATTTTGTTCAATTGCGCAATTGTTGAGTTTACTCCGAAAAGTCGTTACTCAAGTTTCAGTATTAAGAAAAACCCGTGACTATTGACTTTGTCAGCTTTTTGAAAAAATTAGCGTAAGAAAGTTTGTCAGTGTTTGTCTTTTTGGATTGAAGTTATTTTTTAAAAGGAAATAGCTAATTTCTTGTAATCACTTGACCTTCTTTAACCCTTTACCTTTTGCCAGTGCTCCGAAAATTAAGCATGTATGAAGCCAATCTATCCCAATACCGTTAAGCTTAAATTAACTAGTAGGCTATGTCAGAGATCGAACCTAAGGAAATTTGGTAAAGTGTAGTGATTCTTGTTTATTTAGGTCTTATTTTGTGCGTAGTATGAATGAAATGATGCATATCGTGCTATTTTTTAAAAAAAATTTGGATATTACAGATTGTTGGTATACCTTGCGGCAATAGATGAATTAAAAAGACACTAGCTTGAATAGTTTTTCCTAATAGGAAATAGTTCAACGTTATACTATTAAAAATTTCTGTTAATAACAGTTAAAATAGCCACCATGAATCAACCAAACTTGCCTATACCTGACATTGCGAACTATGTTTTTCAATTTGTAGAGTGATATACAAATAAGAAAAAGCTAAAAGTGGAGCTTAGGACACTTTAGTAGTGCTTGTAGTAGCGTTATTGAATTGTTTTGATTTGATGCAGTGCATGCCCATATTCTTTACTGTTTTAAATACAGCTCTCGATAGGGAGCAACTAGTTTTACTTTTACGAATTCAATGTAACGCTCTATTTGCTGTAATTGAATGAGTTTTGGTACTTAATATTAAGCTAAAAGTTATTGTTTAGACAGCCAATAGAGCGAATACGAAAAAACCATGTAAGACAATAGGCTGGAAATACAATAGGAAATGAAATACTCTAAAAGTAATAGAATACGTATTGGGTTGTTGTGTAAACAGCCTGAGCGTGTAGAAAGATTTTTAAAAAAGAATAATTTTGTGTCGACTGTTATAGTTGATAATTATTCGCTTGATGGTAATAGTCGAATTGATGCGATTTTTGTAGATGAGTTGCCAGAAGAAAGTGGACCAAATAACCTTGGAAATATACCAATTATCTTTTTAGCGAAAGAGACGAGTCAGGCTTATCAAGCCTTGAAAATAGGTGTTGTAGATATGATTTTGGCGCCTTATAAGCAAGAGTCATTTGATGATGCTATCTTGAAAATAATGAACTACTTGAAAGGGCAGTTTTTAGAGAAACTTGACCAGATGAAAGGTTCAGTTGCATACCCCCGAATAGATGGTATTTATTTACAGTTTAGAAGTATCAAGAACTGTATAGTTACACTGGATTTTCGTAAGATTACATTCTGTAAAGCCGATGGTAATCTGACATATATTTTCGTTTCGGGAAAAAGAAAAGGTATTGGAGACTTTCCTATAAGTCATTTGGCAAAGGTGCTACTGGATTATGGCTTTGTACAGATTCATCGTAAATATATTGTTAATCCTGATTTTATTGAAGATTTGATCAACTCAGGCCAAGCTAGGCGATATGTAAAGTTGATTGGACATGAAGAGATTTTGCCTATAGCTAGGCGAAAATGGAAGGATTTTAAGCAGATTTTTGAAAAAAGAGACCACTTGTGAATTTTTAATTGCCTTTGGTGACTTTTTTCTAAGGGTAAAGCAATTTTTACTGTAGGTTTGTGAACGCTCTTCCCCAAAAGAGTGATTACAAGGATATAAATCCCTTTGACTGATTACACCCAAAAGGAGAACGCAACTTGCCAAGATGTTGGTTTGAGTTGTTTCTTTTGCTATGTCTGTTATGGTGTGCAGTTATGAATGAGATATTGTAGAATGGATTACCCATGATTCATTTGTCAAATGACAGTTTCTCTTCCGTCCATCAATTTTTGATGGTTGAGTTGTTCCATAGATCGATATAGTGATTTTTTACAAGAATTACCACCTTGTTTAAGGTGGGATTTTATTTTGACTTCGAATAACCCAACAAATTTTTAAGGCATGAACAAAATTTACAACAAATCTCTAAAGCAAAGCTTTCTAACTTCTTTGCAAGTTCTATTTGGATTAATCTTTATTGTTAATATCAGTACTGCGCAGTGTACGGTCGCTGCAGTTTGTCAAGATGTGACTGCGACGCTAGATGCGACGGGCAATGTCTCTGTTTTGGCTACGGATGTAGATAATGACTCAACGGCTCCCAATTGTGGTATTGCGTCGATGTCCTTATCCACATCAACTTTTGACTGTACGAATGTCGGAGCCAATACAGTTACTTTGACTGTAACGGCTAACGATGGAACTACAGGAACTTGCGATGCTACGGTGACCATTTCGGATGCCCAAGCACCTATTGCTCAATTATTAGATGGCACTCCTGTTGGGAATTATCAATTCCTTCCAGATGATGTGAATGCCGATGATTGCGCTACAATGGGTGGGCTGGCAGCTACAGATGGTAATCCCATGCCATTGACTACTGCGCAGTTAACGGCGCAGGGTGTACAGTTTCTTGATAACTGTAATCTGACACTAGAGTATTGGGAAATCATTGATAATACGCAAAATGATGCATGCTCTGTTAATGGGCGGCATTACATTCGTGCTTTTCGTGGAACAGACCCTAGTGGGAATTCTGTTGTTGTAAAACAGAATATCTACGTAAATGATGTGACAGGACCTGTCGCTAGTACCCCTTTTGATGATGTAACAGTGTATGGATGTGATGATCCTACAACCGTTACTGGACTAAATGGCTTGGCCTTTACAAATGGGATTTATACTCCTTTAACAGAAGCTGAAGTGAATGCCCAAGGGCTTTCCTTTACAGAAGGTTGTGGTGGAAGTATTACCTATGAATATTGGGATAATAAGACAGTTTATACCAACAACTGTGCTTCACCAAAGATTGATGCTACACGTGCGTTTAGAGCGACTGATGCCTGTGGTAATACTACTACTGTTACGCATCATCTTTATTACGTTGATAAGCCACCTGTTCTTACCTTGGATCAAGATGCCTTTACACTGGAGTGTGATGCCGCGGCGAAAGCTGCTGCCGATGCTTATGTAGCATCTGGTAATGATTTAACAGATCCAGTTGTGGCGGCCTATATCAACAATATAATAGCAACTTACGGCCCGCAAGTAAATGCAACGGCGACCGATGTTTGTTCAGCAGTGACGGTTAGTCCAGACATGACAAGTATAGCTTTAACTCCAGGCACATGTCCTGCACTAG
The DNA here is from genome assembly GCA_947311105.1 of uncultured Saprospiraceae bacterium. Lineage (GTDB taxonomy): Bacteria > Bacteroidota > Bacteroidia > Chitinophagales > Saprospiraceae > HyVt-613. The sequence goes on along the minus strand of CAMZKG010000304.1, from coordinate 170 downwards.
GGACAGTAAGTGTAGATATCGTAGCGACGGATGCATGTGGTAATACAGCTACTAAGACCGTTACGTTTACCTATGTAGATACAAAAGCACCTAGTTTGAGTTTTACTCAACCAGAGGTCACACATCAGTGCACAGCTGCTGATGTTACACAAGCTGCGATAATCTTAGGG
>CAMZKG010000303.1 GCA_947311105.1 uncultured Saprospiraceae bacterium | reverse complement strand
TTTTGAAGCGTAGCTAGGCTACGTGATAAAAAAATAGCAAAAACAGGCGCAAAAAGGGCATTTTGTGGCAAAAATCTGCGGGTACCTAAATAGTTACAAATCATCAAAGTATTTGACACTCATCAGGAGTGTTAATAACCTGTATAACTCTGGGCTGACGACTTGTTTGTATAGCATCGAAAGTTTTGGATAGGTACTTTTGCAATTGTTGAAATAAAAGATAAAGCGACTTCATCAAGAGATCTTAAATTGGTAGCTATTTCAGCTAAGCTATACACCTTACACAATAGCTGCCAATCTTCTTCTTTTCCATACTCGAGTATGCGTTGAACAAGAAAAGCCGAATTCTTTTCCCAAGAAAGATTTTCTACTTCAACATCCCAAAATAAATGGGGACTAAACTCTGATATTTTATTTTTTTCTCGCAATGACTTCTTTTTGGCAACATCCCCCTAACTCTCCTACTACTTTAGTGCTTTCATCAACAATCTCGGCACTCTTCTCTCCCAAAAGCATGGCTTCGCCGTCGATAAGTCTATGCTTATCGTCCATTTGACAACCGTAAATGCACTTTGCAATTGGTGACCCATATTCCAAAGTGGTGGCAAAGTTAGTATATAAATTGAATATTTGCATGGGTATTTTCACAAATCAGCCGCTACGAGCCAAAAGCGCTCATGCATTCCGAATTTTCCCTACCAGCTCCACTGCTTTCGCCGTTTCCCCAATACCAAATCCCCCTCCACTTAAAATATCCAGATAACTACGAGTGTGCAAGTCCGTAAAACCACCGCTAAATTCAAAATCTTCGCCTTCTATCTTCAACGCACGATAGGTTTTCCCTCCCGCTGCTTTTACTTTTTCAGGCAACTGATGATAATCGGTGCTTAATGTCCATTTTACTTTTGCTTGCGCCAAATGCAACTCGCCCGCAGCAAAGCTTTTTGTCATTTTATCTACTTGACTCTCCTTTACATCCCCAAAAATCCAAATCAACATATCGAAAAAATGAATACCGATATTGGTCGCTATTCCACCCGATTTACTAACATCTCCTTTCCAACTGTAATCATACCATTTGCCACGGGTCGTCATGTAATCTAGCTGAATGTTATACATCTTATCTTTGGGTGCTGCATCAATTTTCTTTTTAAGCTTAATAACTTCTGGGTGTAATCTCAACTGAAGAATCGTATAAACCTGCTGCCTTGTCTCTTTTTCTATTTCCGCAAGGGACTCTAAATTCCAAGAATTCAACACCAAAGGCTTCTCACAAATCACATCCGCCCCCAGCCTTAACCCAAATCGTATGTGGGCATCGTGCAGGTAGTTGGGCGAACAAACAACTAAGTAATCGATCCCTTTTCCCTGCCGCCGTAACTTATCTAAATGCCGATCAAATCGCTCTATCTCTGTGAAAAAATCTGTTTCCAGAAAATATTGATCCAATACACCGACCGCATCATGGGGATCCATGGCTGCCACTAATTCGTGCCCCAACTCCTTGATGGCTTTCATGTGGCGCGGGGCAACGTAGCCTGCAGCTCCTATTAGGGCGAATCTTTTTCTTTTTTTGTTCATTTTGCTTACGCCCTTTGGGCGTTCATTTGCCTAGCGGCGTTCAACTTGCCTTCGGCGTTCATTTTGCCTTCGGCGTTCAATTTGATGCTTGCATCGTTAAAATTAACAATCCAAAACTAGCCCTGCCGTCTCTGTTCCCACTCCCAAGCACTCTTCATAATATCATCAATATTCTTTTGGGGCGCCCACCCTAATAGAGACTCTGCCTTACTATTATTGGCATAAATAGCTTCTACATCACCAGCACGTCTCCCCTTAACTTCATAACTTATAAAATGGCTAGTTACTTTTTCAAAAGCTTTGATTGCCTCTAACACAGTCACACCTTCGCCAATACCGACATTGAAAACTTCGCAGTTTGCTGTATTTTTACTCGCAATTAAGTACTCTAAAGCTTTTGTATGTGCTGCCGCTAAATCCATCACATGAATATAGTCTCTCACACAAGAGCCATCACGAGTAGAATAGTCATCACCAAAAACAAACATTTTATCTCTTACACCTTTGGCAGTTTCCATAATTACCGGTACTAAGTTCAAGGCAATATTCCGAGCATCTTCACCGATCAAAAAAGAATCGTGTGCTCCTGCCGGATTAAAATACCTAAGCAAGACTGCATTAAACGATTTATTGGAACGAGCATAATCAACAACCATCCCTTCGCCAATTTGTTTGGTTCTTCCATACGGGCTTTCGGCTTCTTGCTGTGGGGTTAACTCCGTTACTGGTAAAACTTCAGGATTACCATAAACAGTACAAGATGATGAGAAAATCAAATTAGGCACTTGGTATTTATCAATACAAAAAAGAACATTATATAGCCCTTCATTATTATTTTTAAAATATTTTAATGGATGGGATACAGACTCCTCGACACTCTTAAAGGCCGCAAAATGCATTATCCCAATCAAGTCCTCATTCTCCCTGAAAACCTGCTCTAATTTAGCCAAGTCCGTAATATCAATATTATAATTCATCACTCGAACTCCAGTAATTTTCTCTATCCTAGAAAAAACAGACTCCCTAGAGTTATAAAAATTATCAATTGAGATTACTTCAAATCCACTGGCTAACAAGTCAACAATCGTATGACTCCCAATATAACCCGCTCCACCTGTTACAAGTATTTTTTTCATTTCATGACCCTTTGGGCGTTTATTTTGCCTGCGGCGTTCATTTGCCTGCGGCGTTCATTTTGCCTAGCGGCGTTTGCATCAGATTAGTGGTTAGGGGAGCAGCTTGCGGACTAGGCCCCCCTTCAACTCATACTCTTCTCCACTGCCGGCACATACCGCTTTTCCACTTTCGTCAAATATTAACCGCTCGCCGTGTTCACTCATCCAACCTATTTGTTTGGCTGGATTGCCGACTACTAAGGCGTAGTCAGGTATCTCTTTGGTCACCACGGCTCCTGCTCCAATAAAGGCATAACGCCCGATATTGTGTCCGCAAATAATGGTGGCGTTGGCTCCGATACTCGCTCCTTTTTTGACAATGGTCTCTAAGTATTCACTCTTTCGAGAAACAGCACTACGCGGGTTTATTACATTTGTAAAAACCATACTCGGCCCCAAAAATACATCGTCTTCACAGATCACCCCCGTGTAAATAGATACATTATTTTGGACTTTTACCTTATTGCCTAGAACGACTTCAGGGGAAATGACTACATTTTGGCCTATGTTACAGGCTTCTCCGATTTGGCTGTTGGACATGATGTGGGAAAAGTGCCAGATTTTTGTGCCTTTGCCTATTTGAGTGTTGGGGTCTATTATTGCTGTGGGGTGGTGGTAGTAGGGTTCAGCTGCCCTTTGGGCGTTCAATTTGCCTTCGGCGTTCAACTTGCCTTCGGCGTTCATTTGCCTTTGGCGTTCATTTGGCTCTTCAAGAAATTTGTTACCATAAAAGGGTAAGTCTTCTTTTAGTTCATCTAGATTGGGTTTACTCGTCACGTATTTTTCACTTTGGCTTAATTGATACTTACGTAAATTATTTATTTTCGTAGCCAATTCCAAAATTTGACTCCTTATTTCTTTCAATTGGCTTGCCGTAATATACTGCCTTCTTTCACTCAACACACACTGACTCATCACTTCCATTAGACTGCCAAAAGCTATTGTCGTAAATCTCGCTTGCTCTTTAAAACTTCTTCTGCCTGTACCTTCCGCCAAATTAGAAGAAACCGATACCGCCGCTCTATTCAGTTGACTGACCAAACCAAACCTTTCATCCGAAGGATATTTATCCGTCAGCATGTATATACTATCCGCTAATTCTATGGCTAATTGCCAGACTATTAATTTCTCAAATGGGAATTGGTAGGTCATGTTTTCGTTCATTTTGCCTGTGGCGTTCAATTTGCCTAGCGGCGTTCATTTGCCTGCGGCGTTCATTTGCCTAGCGGCGTTCAATTTGCCTGCGGCGTTCATTTGCCTAGCGGCGTTCATTTGCCTAGCGGCGTTCATTTGCCTGCGGCGTTCAATTTGCCTAGCGGCGTTCATTTGCCTGCGGCGTTCATTTTGCCTGC
>CAMZKG010000302.1 GCA_947311105.1 uncultured Saprospiraceae bacterium | reverse complement strand
TTTATTTTACGCAACTCAGCCAAAAACATAACTTGCATTAAATAGAAAAAAGCCCGTGTTTATAGGGGTAGTTGCTTCTTTTTTGCCAAAATAATGACCGAACCATTGTTTAATATCATTATCAGGGACTGAATCTCTGGTTGAGGCGCTTGCCCTTTGGGCTTTGCTGGTTGAGACACTCGAGTAACATCAAGCGAATTTGGCAAATAGCAAAAACAATAAAACCATCAAACCCCTTTCAGGAAAGGGGCTTGATGAAATTATTTTAGGACATCCAAACCACCCGTTCCTCTAGGGGAAGGCGTTTGGCAGGGCGTTTGGCATCTTCCACATAGCCAAGAAATAAAAATCCTAGGCATTTTTCGCCTTCTGCTAAGGGCAGAATTTTATCGGCTTTTTTGATAGCTTTAGGGCTGCCCCAATAAGCACCAATTCCATGTTGTGTCGCAGTCAACCACATGTTTTGAACAGCCATGGCGACAGCAGCTAATTCTTCCCACTCTTCAAGGCGTTCTTGTGGGTCACGCTGCATGCAAAGGGCGATGACCGCAGAAGATTTATTAGCCTTCTCTTGGATTTTTAGATATTTTTTTTCGAGAAACTTATCTTCAGGCGTGCTGCCTTTGTAAGCATTAGATAAAAATAAGCCCAATTGGGTCTTAGGATCTCCTTGTAAAACTTTAAAGCGCCAAGGCTCTGTTTTTTTGTAATTGGGTGCATAAGTCCCATTGGTTAAGATGGTCTCTAATAGCTCCTTGGAGATAGGCTTATTAATAAACTCTGGCGGATAGATAGAACGCCTGTTACGAATCAGCTCGTTTAGTTCTTGATTAGTCATTTTTTTTGTATTTCTGTTCAGGTGCTTAGAAACCAAAAATGACGGAAAAGGTTTAGGGGGTAAGGGCAAAATGACAAGTTTCCAAATGATCCACCAGTCAAAATTTTTTCTGTGGGCTCCTATTTTAACAATGATTTTAGGCTGGTTTCAATTGAACAATTGCACGATTGTACAATTGAACAAAATAAAGTTTTGCTCCACTCCTTAGTATAGAGACTACAACGACTTTTTGGAGTAAGCTCAACCTTTAATCCTTAAGATGGCTTCTGTTTGAGCACTTCGCTGCAAAAGGTCATTAGCCATTCGGTTTGTTCATGTCCTTTTTGTTGTCCAATTTGGGCAGCGATATAAATCAGTGCCAAAAGAGTTAAGCCTCCACCCAAAAACCAAAAAGACCAAGGAGTATGGTTGATTTTTAACTGAACAAGCGCATACATTCCAGAAAAAAAACAAATCGCTAACGCTAGAAAATAAAAGAACATAAACAAAGTCCAAACCTTGGGCTCCGGCCCAAATCTTCCACGAACAATAGTCCCATTGTCTGCTTTGTCAAAGGTAATATTGAGCACTGGAGACCAATAATGCTGCTCTTCGGGTTTTACTCTAAGCTCTATGTGGTGTCTTAGTTTTTTGCCACGAATGGGCTTGTCAGTATGGATTAGAAAATCGTTAAAACGAGTCAGAATCTCGTTTTTGGACATAGGGGTTACGCAACTGATACGTGGTCGTACTCGAAAATTAATCATTGGCTACTATGGTTTTAGTGCCAAGATACAAAATAAATATCGGTTTTAGTTGCCTTTGCTAAACATTTTGTAAAGTCCCCAGACCATTACGCCAAGCATTACTGTCAACATACCAAATAAGCCAATAGCGCCAGCATTCCAATCAATCAAAAACATATCCTTCGGTTTTGTTTATTAAAACCCAAAAATACGAAAAAATATCCCAATAAAAAAGTGACTTTAGTCAGTATTCTGTGAATCTATGTCATTGCTGACAAATAACAAGCCTAGCAAAGACCAAAATAAATAATAACCTGTCCCAGTGGACGTCTCTAAAGTGGCTTCCACAAAAAAGGACAATAATAGGATAACTTGTATCGACAAAAATAAGGCGTTTTGGTAGTGCTTGCCCCAAAAAATAGGTGTCAAAATCCCAAATAAAAACAAGACTAGCCCCACGATGCCGGTCGCAGCATAATAGAAGACGTATTCGTTATGCGGAATGAGTCCTTTTTTTTGTTGATAGACATTCAAATATTTGTCCATTTCTTGATGTAAATCTCCTGCTCCGACTCCCAATGCTGGCTGAGAATGACCAATTTTTAGCCCTGCTTTAATCGAAGCTATGCGTCCCGAATCGGAGTATTGGGACGCTTGCCCTTCTTGGCGCATTTTCCAGTCATAGAGCATATACCCAACCTTTCTTTTTAAGGAAGGGATATATTTTTGACCGAGATACGGCAAAATGATAATGAAGGCTATGCTAAGGATGCCTAATGAGCGATATTTGCGGATGCTCAAAGACTTGATGACGAATACCAAAAGTCCTAGATACACGCCTAGCATGCCACTCCGAACAGCCAATAAATGCTGAAAAAAGAAAAGTAATACGCCTATTAGCCCCACGACTAATTTTTGTTTTTTGAAGAGTGGACTTGCGTCAAAATATAACCCAATCGACAACATGACCGCAATGGCGATACCTAGGCTAAATCGTATGTGATTTCTAGGTACAGGGATGTGTTGACCCTGCCCAATGAGTGTATTGATGTGGTCAAAATCTAGCCCATAATTTATCGTCACCCCAATCGCAGAAATTACCATGACCAGAATATAAAACAGCGCAATTTTTCGGTAGTCTTTTTGCGAAAGCTTAGGCAAAAAGAAAAAAGCAATCGGAAGTCCTAAAAAAGGGAGTTTGATTCGACTACGTTCAAACCAATAGTCAAAATTATCAGAGTAGAGACCACTAAAAAAAATAGTAAAAAACACAAGCAAAAGCGCCCAAAATGAAGGCGCTCCCCAAAATCTATCCCATTTTTTCCGCAAGGAAGGACTAAGGATGGGCTTATGCTCAGGAGAAATATCAAAAAATGCCAACAAAACCACCCCAAACATCGATACCGATAGCAAAAAAGGGGAGTAAACCAAAGATACCAAGCCTAAACCCAAACAAAAGCGTGTCAGTTGTTTTCGATAGTTTGATGAATAAAAAGGGTCCAGCTTTTTCAAATTTTCACTAAATTATGGCGTTTGTCCTGTATTAACGGCAAAATAACATGTTTTATCCTTGCGTTACTTCATTTAGGCAAGAAAATATTCTCCAAAATGTGTAAATTGCGCCCTATTTCAAGTTTTACCAAATCGCAACGCCCACAAATAAGTTGATAGATGATTTCCGAAAGGTAATTATTATCCGTTACGGTAAGTCTGTTTGTTGCAGGAGTTACCGTGCTTGACGTGGGTTTACATAAAACAATTACAAAATGAATAAACAAATTCTTTTTTTCTTCACACTGTTTGTGATGGGGGCATTGCCCATTTTTGGCCAAGAAGATCACGTGCTATTCACGGTTAATAATTTACCCGTCCATGTATCCGAGTTTAAGTACATCTACGAAAAAAGTAATGGTGCAGAAGCAGATTATTCGAGAGCTTCCCTAGAAAAATACTTAGAGTTGTACCAAAACTTTAAACTCAAGATTGCAAGGGCAAGAGAAATGAAGCTGGACACGATACCCGCTCTAAAAAGAGAGTTGGAAGGCTATCGTAAAAAATTAGCCAACTCGTATCTGATTGACAAAGAAGTGACGGACAATCTAGCCCGAGAAGCTTATGAGCGGATGAAGACGGATGTTCGGATGAGTCATATTTATTTTTCCCTAAAAAAATTGCACGCTCCGGGGGATACGCTAGCTATTTATAACAAAGCAATGACTCTAGTAAAAAAACTAAAAAATGGCGCTTCCTTTGAAAATTTGGCTAAAGAGTTTTCGGAAGATAACACCAGCAAAGTAAAAGGCGGCGATATTGGCTATTTTACGGCCATTTTCCCCAATGGCTATTACCAAATGGAAGAAGCCGCTTACAAAACCCCTGTCGGACAAGTCGTCGGCCCTATCAGAACCGTCAGCGGCTACCATATCATCAAAATAACGGATAAACGCCCGGCGCGTGGAGAAATGGAAATAGCCCAAATTCTTTTTAGCAAAGATGGAAAGGAGGAGTCTATCGTACGTAAAAGTGCAGAAAAAGCATTGAATGTCCTGCGTAGTGGCAAGTTGGCTTTTGACGATGTCGCCAAACAGTTTTCTGATGATAAAACAACAGGCTCCAAAGGGGGGTATGTGGGATATATCGGAATCAATCGCTTTGAGCAAGACTTTGAAGATGCGGTTTATGCCCTAAAAAAGGATGGGGAAGTTTCGGGAATTATTGAGTCATCCATAGGGTTCCATATTGTGAAGCGCTTGCGCAAAAAACAACTAGGAACTTACGAGAAAGAAAAAAGAGCCATCTTAACCAAATTGAGAAAAGACTCTAGATATCAATTGGCGATTGATGCCTTTGTAGAGAAGACGAAAAAAGAAGCAAATTTTGTATTGAAGACGCCCGTTTTTAATAAATGGGTAAAGACACTGCCAGATTCTACCTTCTTGACACACAAGTGGAAGGCGCCAAAAGAAAAAAACAATACCGTTTTGTTGACGATGAAAGGTCGTCAAGCAACCATCTCCGACCTAGAACAGTATGTCTATCAAGCCACTAGGAAAAGGCTGAGATACGGACGACGTACAAAAATAGAAGACGCAGCCAAAGATCTGCTTAATGATTTTGTCAAAGACCAAGTGATGAGTTATGCAGAGTCTAAGCTGGAAGCTAAGTATCCAGAGTTTAAGTCTTTGATGAGAGAATACGAAGAAGGTATTTTGCTTTTTGACATTTCCCGTAAGGAAGTATGGGATAGAGCGTCGGAAGACAGTACAGGCTTGGCAGCGTTTTATCCAAGCATTCAGGATCAATTTAATTGGGAAGAGCGTGCCACCGTAGTGACTTACACTGTGCCAAAGTTATATGAAAAGTTGTTGCCAAAAATTCGCAAGAGAGCCAAGAAAAAAACGCCTGCTAAAGTATTGGCAAAGTACAACAAGAAAAAACGCATCGTCTCCATGGCTAGAGAGACCTTTGAGAAATCTAAAGCCCCACAAGATATCCAAAAAGTATGGAAACAAGGCGGCATGACCGAAACGGTGTTCGACATCAATCGTCAGCCACAAACTGCATCTTTTAAGGTTGTAGAAAAAATTATCCCCCCTGGCCCTAAAAAATTAGAAGATGCACGTGGCTATGCCATAGCCAAATACCAAGACTACTTGGAAAATCATTGGATAAAGACGCTTCAAAATCAATACAAAGTAGTCTTGAATAAAGAAGTTTTTGAATCGTTAGTCAAATAATTGGGTGGTTCGTTGAAAAGATTATTTTTATTTATGCCCAGTCTTTGGGTGTTGTTGTTAATTACGCTTGTATCCTGTACTTCGGAAGCTCCTTCTGAAGTACAGGATCCCGTATTGGCACAAGTCTTCAATAAAACATTAGTTTTGTCTGATATTGATGGGATCGTGGACCCAATCAACAACCAAGAAGATAGTTTGCACCTGATTCAATCGTTTGTGGATCGGTGGGTGCGTGAAGCAATCTTGATGCATGAAGCCGAAAAACATGTGACTCAGGACATGGGACTGGATCAATTAGTCAGAGATTATCGCTTATCGTTAGTCTTGAATAATTTTGAGCAAGCCCTTTTTGAAAATGAATTGGACACGGTAATTACTGATTTAGATGTAGAGCAATATTTTAATGCTAATAAAGAACAATTTAGACTAAGTTATGATATCGTTCGTTATTTCCTTATTAAGCTCCCGGAGAGTAGCCCAAACGTTGATGCAGTGATTCAATGGTGGACAAATAAGGAGCGCGCACTATTGCCTGATTTGAAGGAGGCTTTGAAGGGTGATGGAGCTTATTTTGTACTAAATCAGCTTCAATGGCACTCTTTGCAGAACTTAAAGAAAAAACTGCCCAAGAAGCGGGCGAAAAGACTTTCGGAGTCTTTGGATGATGTGCTCACAAATAATAACTACCTTTACTTCCTGAAAATATTTGAGATTAGAAAAAAAGGAGATTTGCCCCCTATTTCTTTCGTCAGGGATCAAGTAGAAAAAATCATCCTTCATGGTAGAAAGATGAAACTAATCGAAGATAAAAAAGCGGCGTTGTACCAAAAAGAAATAAATACCGAAAACGTCAAAATTTTTACCAACTAAACAGCAAACAGGGAAAATCCCTAACAATAAACTTTACAGATGAAAAAAATATTTGCTTTTGCCTTTGCCATGCTTGTTGCTCAGGCTTTTTTTGTGACTAAAGCGACGGCGCAAAATGCTAACCATACCGTCGTTGACAAGGTGATTGGGGTTTTGGGTGATGAGATTGTCTTGCTTTCCGAGCTCGAAAAACAAGTAGCTTATTTGGAGCAACAGCAGAAAACACCGCTTCCGCCTAACGCTAAGTGCTTGATGTTGGATAATATCCTTACGGAAAAATTATTGGTGCATCAGGCCAAAGTCGATAGTATTGAAGTCTCTGATGATGAAGTAAATACCCAAATTGACGCCAGAATTGACCGAATCTTAGGCATGATGGGCAATAGTGTCACCCAGTTTATTGACTATTATGGTCAAACTCCTGCCGAAATGAAAGACTTTATGGCGGATGACATGAAAAATCAGCTACTCTCGGAAAGAATGCGCCAACAAATAATCGACGGAGCGACCATTAGACCTTCCGAAGTCATCGCATTTTACAATAATATCCCCAATGATAGCATTCCTTTCTTCAACTCCGAAGTGGAATACTCAGAGTTGGTCTATAAACCGGTAGTCAACCAAGCCGCTAAAGATGAAGCCTATGTCAAGCTTTCGCAAATAAGAAAGGACATCATCGACAAAAAGGTCACCTTTGAAGAAATGGCTAAGGCGCATTCTGATGACTTGGGCTCCGGCAAGCAAGGCGGTGAGCTTGGATGGCAAAAAAGGGGGACTTTTGTGACGGAATTTGAAGCAGCCGCCTATAACTTAGCTGATAATGAAATATCTCAAATTGTGGAGACGCAGTTTGGTTATCACATCATCCAATTATTAGGAAGAAGGGGGAATTTAATCCATGCGCGCCATATTTTGATCAAACCTGTTTTTAGCGAAAGCGATTATATTGCGGCTATCGCAAAACTAGATTCCATCAGGGACGCTATCATCACTAAAAAGATATCTTTTGACGAAGCTGTTAGAAAATATTCGGATAAGGAGCAGCAAAGTTATAGCAATGGTGGACGTGTCATGAATCAATATACAGGCAATACCCTTTTTGAAATTTCAGACTTGGACTTTAATGTTTACTTTGCCTTGGATTCTTTGAAGCCTGGTGAAATCTCCAAACCTGTTGAGTTTTTGACGGAAGCAGGAGAGAAGTTTTATAGACTCTTGAAGCTCAATACACGCACAGAACCGCACAAGGCCACGTTGAAAACAGATTATTCCAAAATTCAACAAGCCGCTTTGAATACCAAAAAAAGCGAGATTATTGCTAATTGGGTGACGGATAAAGTGGGTAGTGTCTATGTGCGATTAGATCCGAATTTTCGCAATTGCCCCGAATTAAAAAAATGGAACTCCCAAAAGGATAATTAATAATTTAAGTTTCGGTACTTAAGCTTAATGATATTGGGATAGATTGGCTTTATACATGCTTAATTTTTGGGGTACGGGTAAAAGATAAAGGGTAAAAGGTTAAGGGGTTACAAAACCTTGGCTATTTTCCTATAAAAAAATAAATCCAATCCAAAATGGCAGGCAGGGACAAGTTTTCTTAAGTTTTTTCGCTAAAACTGATAATGCCAAAATCACGGGCTTTTCTAAGTATCGAAACTTGAGTTAACAAGCTTAAATCGAATAAAATGAAAAAGATTACTTCTATATTTTTGCTTATTGTGTTGACTTCTAGTGTCGTTTTGGCGCAAGCCCCTAGACACAAACGGGCTTATACGCTCTACAATAAATCTGGCAAAAAAATCTCTTATCGCAAGCTAGTTAAGCAGCTGGCAAAGGCAGATGTCGTCCTTTTTGGAGAGTTGCATAATAATGCCATTGCCCATTGGCTAGAATTGAGCTTAGCTAAAGATTTAAATAAGAAGAAAGAAGTCATCTTAGGTACTGAATTGCTTGAAAGAGATGACCAGCTTGTCATTAATGATTACTTGGCAGGACGGATTGATTCCAAAGCGATGGATACTTTGGCGAATCACCTACCATCAAACTATAAAACAGACTATAAACCTTTAGTCGATTTTGCGAAAGCTAAGAACTTGATGTTTGTTGGTTCTAATATTCCAAGGCGTTTTGCTTCTATTGTTTACCACAAGGGGTTTGAAGGGCTGGATGAGCTGAGTGATGCCGAAAAAACGTGGATTGCGCCTTTACCCATTGATTATGACCCCAATTTGAAGAGTTATCAAGATATGCTGACGATGATGGGCGGGCATGGTGGCGATAATCTACCTAAAGCACAGGCGATAAAGGATGCGACAATGGCACATTTTATCAAGCAATACTTTCGTAAAGGAAAATTATTTTTTCACGTAAATGGCTCTTATCACTCCGACCAATATGAAGGAATTGTTTGGTATCTGGCAAGAAAAGCACCAGAGCTCAAGGTGAAAACCATTAGTGTCGTGAGCCAATCCGATATTTCCAAGCTGGCAAAAGAAAGCAAAGGTTATGCAGATTATTTTATCGTTGTCGATGAAGACATGACCACAACTTATTAAGTTTATCGCTTTTGGGACAGGCTGGCTTCTTGTGTGCTTAACCACAACTGGGCAAAAACTAAAAAAGTTCTTTGTTTATGGGGGGGGGCATCTAGTGGTACACTACATATGTTTTTTGGGTAAAACTAGAGCTATTTGTTCAATTGTGTAAAGCGTTCAGATGTTACAATCTTAGTAAACCATTCGACAGGATGTTTGTGCTTATCTCCTGTGGCAGAGTCACAAATGAAAAATTGTTGAAAGAGTCCAATATCAGAGCCAAAAATCTGCAAAAGTTGATTGATTTTCCTATTTGCACGGATGGTATTGTTGTGCCTAAAAGCGATTTGCCAAGCAAGGTAGGCTTCGTCATGCCATTCGACCAAGTCGAGTAAAAGAGCATCATCTGTAAATTGTGATAAGAATTTTCGCGCAAGCTTGCCGTGCCGATGATTTTCTTCTAGCTTATACTCTTTATATTTAAACGAATCATGCGTAATAGCCGCAAGCCTAAGCCGATATTTGTCTTCTTTGGACAGCACCAAATTGTCAATATTCTTCAGCACATCCAATACATGAAGTGCAACAGAAACTTCAGGGTGTCCATAGGACGGTCTGCTCCAATTTAGTCCTTGAATTAAATCGGGTTGACCAAGAATAGTAGCTTCTAAGTCCGTAATTGGTGGTATGAACCAATATGTGTGCTGCAATGGATTTGTCATATGTTTAAAGATGCAATATAACTGTTTTTTGGACGGAAGTCAATAGACACACCTTAGTTTTATGTGTTTTATGGTTCTTTTTGCAAAAATCTAGCCATAGCAATGAAACGGTATAGCGGTATGACGGGTGTAGCGGTGTGACGGTGTGACGGGTGTAGCGGTGTAGCGGTGTAGCGGTGTAGCGGTGTGACGGGTGTAGCGGTGTAGCGGTGTGGCGGGTGTAGCGGTGTGACGGGTGTAGCGGTGTAGCGGTGTGACG
>CAMZKG010000301.1 GCA_947311105.1 uncultured Saprospiraceae bacterium | reverse complement strand
TGCGGAAACTTCCAACAGTGAACTATTCAACAAACTTACCGCACTATCCGGCTTCGGATAATAACTGATAAAATCTATACTGCCGTCGTGATGGAATTTCATGAGGTAGTTGTTCTTTTCTGATGGAATGAAATCACCTAGTAAACCACCAAACAATACATATCCCCCATCAGCAGTTTTGATTAAATCTCTTGCAAAGCCCGTTGTTGATGTATATATTAAACCTGACGTATCTACCGTTATAGTTCTGCTTATCTCCTGTCCAAAAGAATCTAGTTTTATCAAATAAACCCCCCACATACTATCTTCAATACTATAAGCCACACTATAAACCACAACCGTATCGTCATCAATAACCATATCTCTAAATGAATTTGCATGGGTCGCATCAATTTGATAAGTTTTATTAAACCCTACTTGACCGTAACTTGATAGACTATATGAGATAAGCATCAACATCATGTAAAAGATTCTCATACCTTGATTTTTTTAAAAAAGGGCAAGCCGCTGCTGCGACTCACCCATATAATGAAATTTATTTCCGTATCACCACTTTCGTCGTCTTCACATCCTTTCCTGCAATCTGTAAGCGGCAAAAATATATGCCGTCTGGAATGGCGTGGGTGTCCCAAACAATCATGGTCTTCTCGGCTGTGAGTGGCAATCGAGCGACTTCTACCCCCAAAGCATTGGTAATCAACACAATAGCATCCGTATGCAAGCTTCCGCCTCCCAAATCAAACTCCACCAAATAATCTGCTGGATTAGGATAGGCCTCTAAAACTTGCTTTGGCGTATTCATTCTAACTCTACTGCTGATATTTGACGACCGATCCACCACTTCTTCCAAATCATCCAAATCGACCGCAATAGGTGCATAATACAGTCCTTGGGCTCTCAATATATTACGAGCCATACCCGCTGCTCTTCCTTCATCGATAATGGCCATATCTTTGAGACTTGCAATGGATTCATCTGGCAATTCCTGAATACTGCCACTTAACTCCACCATTTCATAAATGGACGATAATTTTTCCAAATCTTCTAATTCTGTACTAGTCAAATCATATTTGATAGGCGCATTGTCAAGCAAGCTTTGGACTTCTGTCCAATTCTTTTCCTTGCATGCCATTTGCGCTAGCTTCAAATCGGCTTCATACGCATCCAGACGCTGCAACCAAGTTTTTGCCGTAGTCTCATCTATTGGATTGGCATGAATGCCCGCCAAGTAGCCAGTTTGGGCATAATGTCGTTGGATCGCTCCTACCACCGCCAATTCTTCTTGTTTCTGGGTGGCAAGTGCCGTATTCCCCGATTGAATTGCTGCGCCTTCCTCTGTCTTTAGCTGCTCATAATTGGCTTTTGAGTCAAAGAAGTTGACTTCATTCACCACTTTTTCTGATGGCGTCCAAGTAAACTTCGGTAGCTCTTGGGCACAATGATTTTGCGATGGGTCTATTTTTATTCGATTAAGTCCATGATAATGCCCATCTCGTGGTTTTTCATTAGGGGCTGCATTATTATAGTAATAATTCACTTTAGCCCCTTGCTTATAGAAGTCCCATCTGTTGTGCTGCGCAAATACATTGTAGGTGGGCTCTACTGTATTTGTAGTGAGGTTAAAATACCATTGGTTAGGATTAATCACAACAGGCACCCCACCTTTCGGTGAATACGCTAAGAAATCAAAACGTATGAAGCCTATATTCACTGGATTCAAATTGGTGTTGCATTGGTATTGGATGCCCTTTTTAAGAGTGTTGTTCCCATTGACATAATTGGCCATATTGCCAAAATTAAGTTTGGTGTAGGAGTTATTACGGATGACATTATCGGCTTGCCCAAGAGCAGCGATTTTTGATCCAATGGTAAATTTTACATTTTTTGTACCAAAATCAAAGAATTCGTTTTCTTGCACATAGATGCCCGTGACGCCTGTGCCACCCCCTTCCATGGCTAAGCCTACCTGCCGTTTTTGATTGGGTTTGACGGTGTACCAATAATGCGCTGGCAAGTGTCCAAGTCTAAACTTGTTTTTAAAGACCGTCGCTCCGTCCACACCACTACTAAAGATACCATAAGCGCAATCTTCAAAGGTAGAATTAGCCACGACGTAAGGTTGAGTGGCTAGGACATTAACAGATTGTACGCCGATAGCAACTCCTTTGAAGAAGGCACCAGGCGTATCTTTATCTCCTACCATAAACCTAGAGTCTAGCGCACTAATCCCCGAGTTATTAGCATTTAAGGTATTGGGTTCTTCATTTATAAAGGTACAATTTACAAAATTAGGCTCATCGATGCTAGCTTGTAGATCCATATTGAGAATATCCACGAAGAGCCAGAAGTTGTTGGTTGGATATTGATTATCCTTGACAAAATGACAATTATTGAATGTAGCAACATAGTCCGTTTCAAACACTCCCCCTGTAGTCATTAACTCCACTGCCAGTTCATTATTTTTGAATGTAGTGCCGTCACAATGGATGGTTGCTGGCCCAAAATAGTTGCCCCATGGTTTTGATGATATCCCCCGTTTTGCATTAGAAATGCGAGAGCCAGAGTAACCATTGAAGCTAGCTCCCTTAAAAAGTTTCACCCCTTGCCAAGTACTAGAGCAAGCGTTTAGGCTACCATGTAACTCAACAGTACCGTCAACAAAAAAGTTGGCGCCTGAAGTAAAATACAAATCTGCATTAGCAGGAATAGTTAATGTTGCATTTTCTCCAACAACCAATTTACTATATTTATGGGCACCTGGTGACAAGGTCATTGTATTAGTCACCACTAATTCTTCGGCTTCATCACAACACACATAGTCGAATTCAACGGTACCGAGAAAAATTGTTAGCTTATTGCCATTTTCATCAAAATAAAAATGAAAGACATCCATCGTATAGTGCCCTTCAATATCGTAAGAGTCAAAATTTATGCAAAATTCATTTGGCTTATTTCCTGGTATCTCGAACTCATCAATTCCGTTGGTTATCAACAGTCCGCAAGATGAACTATTGTCTAAGCTTGGAGGCACACGACAAGGTAAATCTAGACAAGTTGGATACTCCGCTTTAAAACAAATTTGAGTACAGCTTTTACTAGGCACCTGTACAAAACTTACATTTGGACAACTCGTAATTTCGATATTATCAATAATAATAGCTCCTGATAACTCTAAAGATTCTGCCTCATTATCCAGCGCAAACATTACATACTTAAATTGAGCTAGCTTTTTTTGAGAGACAGAAATCGTAACATTCGTGCAAGAATTGACATCTTTAACGTTAATTTCGTTTAAAAATGTGGCCTCTGCAAAACTTAATGCTGTTTGTTGCAGCACATTTGTACCATATATTTTCAAATATTGACCTCCAACACTCCCTAAACTTACTATTTGCTTAAAGTCAAAAGAGATATTAAGTAAGTTGTCAACATCATTCTGATAATATGGATTAGCTGTGACGGGAAAAACCTTTGGGCTCTCAGCATTATCCACCTTCAAGCTATACTCTCCGCTGCAAACTATATCACAATCGCCAACAGCGACATCATCAAGAGACCAGTTTGACCAGCCTTCTAAACAAACGGGCAAATGATTAGGGTTCGCAGGATCAGGGTTAACAATACACCCACTCCCAGGGCATACAGTTTCAAAATCCGCATTATCAAACTGCGGTACTTGTTGTGCACTAAGAAAAGGCATTACCCCCCCCATAACAACATACTTACGAAAAGAAAAATCTTTTTCATGATTAAAAAGTTTAAAATATTAACAAATAGTCTAACGAAATCATTGATATAATAGCTGCCTTCCAGCAAACAATGAATCCTTAAACTTTATAAAAAGCGTACAAAAATACCTATCTGGCAGGATCGTATTCCTAGATAAAAATTCACTTCTTATCTTAAAAGTCTAGCCAAATAGCGATAGTAATAAAACGTTGCAGACCGCTAAGATAACAAGAAACTCTATAAAATTCAAATTTAGCTAACAATATTTTTGCGGCATTTTGATTACGTTAGCTAAATCGGTCATTTTCTTAGCAAAATAACACTGCACAAGTTAGGCTACGATAGAAACAAATGAGCCCCAAAGCGTCCCTTACCTTTGGCGGGATTTTGCCAAAAGAGACAAGCGAAAAGAGATTTTTTTTGTTCTTATCAGAGTAATTCAGTTGCACCTTGCACGATTGCACAAATGAACAAAAAAACCAACAAAGGTCACTCAAATTTGGGGGTGGACAACCCAAGAATCCCGCTACAATTCCATCAGAGTAATCAGTTGATCAATTGCACAATATTAGCGAAGGTTTAAGAAACCACTAGTTTTAACTGTCTTCTTGGCATTTTTATCATTAGGGCTTGGGCTATAGCGAAGGTTTCTCAAACCGAACGATTGTACAAAATAAAATTTTGACTCCGCCAGTCCTTTGATTTTTGTTGGTGTGCTTTTTCGATGGTGATTTTTGGGATTTATCGTTCTAAAACTTACGGGTTTTTTCGTGCTTGCATCAGCTTGCGCCAAAAATAATCTGTCCAGAAAATTATGTATGAGTAAATTTTTATTCAAAATATCGTACTGATGCTACTCTTTCTGGATGCTAATTACGCTAATCGCGGCATAATCTAATTTGTGTAATTCGCGTAATTCGTGTCCCTTTCTTTACACTAATTACGCTGTTGTTGCTACGGGCTGAAGCCCGTAGTACTTATCAAAAGGGCTACAGCCTGTAGTACTTACCAAAAAATAAGGGTCGGGCAACGCCCGACCCTAGAATCCGCAAATCACTAACCATTATTCTTCACTAACTTAACTTTTTACGAATTCAAGAAGCTGTAATCGGCTTCTATCTGACTTACTTAATATTCAACTTTCGTTGCCTAATAATGCAGACCGCTTAATCCACTTCCTTATGGATGTACGAGTTATTAGATTGTGTATCTAGTTTTCTGTCAGAAGTCACACCCCAATCAGACATTTCATCGTCCAAAGAGATTTCATCTAACAAAATACGTCTTCTTTTGTATGCCGGCATGCTTTCCATTTCCGAAAGGGTCTGGGAAGAATTCAACTTAGTAGGGTTATTTTGCTTTAGCAAAGCCGCTTTTCTTCTGCGCTCTTCTTCCATGCGTTTTTGGCGCATTTCCATTTCCAATTCGTTACGAGACACCATCTCTTCGGAAGTATAGTAGTCTCTAGGACTTGCGTCAAATTCTACTATATTCTGCTGCGTTTTACCAACGCTTAAAGCACTTTCCAAAGAAGCCGCTTCATCCAAACTAACCAAACGACGAGCTGGAGCTTGCTTGACACCATGACCACCTGCATATTCAAATCCAGTCGCAATAATGGTAATGGCTAACTCATCACGCATGTTTGGATCGTAGCAGTTACCCCAAATAACGTTGGTATCATTGCCTACTTCCTGATTGATAAAATCGGTAATTTGCTTGATTTCCATCATGGTCGCTTCTTTGCGTCCGTAAGAAATCTGCATCAATATATTGGTCGCTCCAGCGATGTTATTTTCTTCTAACAATGGAGAGTTTAAGGCCGCATCAATAGCGGACAACGCACGGTCATCCCCTTCTGCTTTGCCTGTACCCATCACCGCCTTTCCGCTGTTGCGCATCACGGTGTTGACATCTTCAAAATCCACGTTTACATAACCTGGAATAGTGATGATCTCTGCAATACCTTTGGCAGCAGTGGTCAAGATGTTATCTGCTTTTGCGAAAGCTTCATTCAATCCAAGGTCAGGATAAATCTCCATCAACTTGTCGTTAGAGATAACTACCAGAGTATCAACGTTTTCTCTCAATTCTTGAAGACCTTCAGACGCGAATTTCTTACGCTTTCCGCCTTCAAAACCGAAAGGAATAGTGACGATACCGACCGTCAAAATATCCATTTCCTGAGCGACTTTGGCGATAACAGGAGCAGCACCAGTACCTGTACCACCACCCATCCCGGCAGTGATAAATAACATTTTTGTATTGTTAGAAAGATACTGCTGAATATCTTCGATGGACTCCAAGCAAGCTTGCTTGCCCACTTCCGGTTTGGAGCCTGCACCACGACCTTCGGTCAAGGATGGGCCTAATTGAATTTTATTTGGGACGGGACTTGTCTCCAATACTTGAGCATCAGTATTACAAAGGATAAAGTCCACACCAACGATACCTTGTTGGTACATATAATTGACGGCATTGCCACCGCCGCCACCGACACCGATGACTTTTATGATTGATTGCTCACTTTTAGGAATTTCAAATTTCATGATTGGTTAAGTTTAGTGTTTGAACAAATTCGTTTTTGCGGAATGAATTGTGCAAGTGTTTTTTAAATATGTACATCAGGTTCGACTTCAAACCACTCTTTGGTCTTTTTAAAGACTTTGTCAATAAAAGACAGCTTACCTGTCTCATTCTTTTTGACATCTTTAGATTGATTGTCGTTTTGGTCTTCAGCATGATTAACAGAACCATTCTCAATACCATGTAATAACAATCCAACACTAGTAGCATAAATAGGATTGGCCAAACTCTCTGTATATCCATGCGCAAAACGCTCACGTGGTACACCCACACGACAGTTGAAAGACGTGTGATATTCAACTAATTTATCCAAATGATTTAACAAGGCACCACCACCAGTGATGACTATTCCAGCAATCAACCCCCGCTCGTAGCCACTGCGCTTAATTTCCCAAAGCACAAAGTCAAAGATTTCTTCGACTCTAGCTTGGATAATCAAAGCTAAATTCCTTTCGGAAATTTCTTTGTGTCCACGATCATTAATTCCATTGATAGAAATGATGCGATTTTCAAAAATTTCGTCTGCTAAAGCAGACCCAAATTTTACTTTTAATTTTTCAGCATTCTTTTTGGTCACATGACAGCCTTCGGCGATGTCATCCGTGATGGCGTTGCCGCCAAAAGGAATCACCGCAGTATGCCTAATGATGCCATCCTTAAAAATACTCAAATCTGTTGTGCCCCCTCCTATGTCAACAAGAGCGACACCGGCTTCCTTTTCTTCGTCAGAAAGGACCGCATGCGCAGAAGCAATCGGCTCTAAAGTCAAGTCAATGGCTTTAAGGCCAGCCCGCTCCACACAACGAAAGATGTTGGATGAAGCGGACGTTTGCCCTGTGATAATGTGGAAGTTAGCTTCCAACCGTACACCGGACATTCCGATGGGATCTGTAATTCCCTGCTCAGAATCCACTGTAAATTCCTGTGGAATAACATGCAATATTTTGTCTCCGGGCGGTAAAACCAGTTTGTGCATGTCGGTAATCAACTTAGCAATGTCTGCTTGATTGATTTCATCATGATTATTATCTCTAGTTAAGATGCCCCGATGTTGGCGGCTCTTAATATGTTGTCCTGCAATGCCTACATGAACGGCATCAAAGGTGGTGCCTGCAGCTTTTTCAGCGGAACCAATGGCTTCCTTAATGGCGCTCACTGTTTTTTCGATGTTAGAAACGACGCCACGGTTTACCCCCGTAGAAGCGACTTTTCCGACACCCAAAACTTCTAGTTTGCCAAATTCGTCCAAACGCCCTGCAATGGCACAAATTTTTGTTGTGCCAATATCAAGGGCAACAGTCAACGGCATTGGGCTAGGTTGAACATGTTTTTTTGCTTGTTCCATAGTTAATAATTTTGCGTAATTCTTAGCGTCTACCAACGCTTACAAACTACTTGGTTAGCGAATTTTAAATTAATGGTTTTGTATTTTCTCCATCCTTCATGCGGAATTGCTTCCTTATAAAAGATGATTAATTTTTTAAATTTTTCGGACAAATCATCTGCTTTGCCCAGTATTATTTTTGTTTTTCCAAACTCTGGGGTCAATACCAAGTCCCCACTCTTCCCTACCGAAATCTGCGAAATCATCGCATCCAATACTTCATTTTTCTTCAAAAAGACGGCTAATTTTAGCACGTCATGCAAAGGATTGTCTGAGTTTTGATATTCCCTAAAAAAGGCAGGCAATTCTCCTGTTGCTACAGGCACTCTAGCCGTCGCATATTTAGAAGTAGGTATTTTATTGCCTTCTTTATCTAGGTAATAGTTCAGCCCATTGTTATCAATAATTCTGACGATAGGTTGACGTTGTTGTACTTTGATGTGTACTTCATTATTGGCATCAATCCAAACTTCCGCATGCTTCACAAAAGCATCTTCTTCTAGGACTTTTTCCATCCGCGCCAGTTGCACCTTCTTCAAGTCCATCCCGTCCACTTCTTCAACAAAAGAATTTTGGATGATGCGCTTGACATCTCTCTCCAAAATCAAAAAGCCCCCATTTGCCCCCAAAGACTCAATCTCCACAACCAACTTGGCTGTGTGACTATGACTTTTGACCCTAGCGGCAGACACCGCCATGACGAACAAAAATCCGACTCCGAGCATCCAATAGCTCTTTCTTAATTTTTCATTTATTTTTTCTAAAAACTTCATTTTCTTTTTCCTTGAGATACTGCGACTGCTATCAGGGCAATCTCATCATCTGCATTTGGTTTTGCCATCTGTAACAACTTGGTTTTCAGTTTTTTACGCAAGTCATCATCATCAAGCAGTTTTATTGTTTCTCCCCACATTTTCTCATTTGCATCTACATCTTTGACCATCAAAGCAGCTCCGCTATTGACTAGAGCCATGGCATTATTGGTCTGATGATCTTCAGCGACATTAGGCGACGGCACTAAGACCGACGGCACACCAGCGACCATCAATTCGGAGATAGTCAACGCCCCGGCTCGACAGACCGCCACATCCGCTACGGCATACGCAAAATCCATTCTGTCAATAAAAACCATAGGGTAAACATTGGGCAGCATCGCGGTCGGACACTTCATAAAGTCATCTTCATATAATCGGCCCATCTGCCAAATCACTTGAATATCTTCACGCTGCTCTATCCACTCTTTAGCGGCATTCATCGCACGATTAATTGTGCGAGCCCCTAAGCTTCCGCCCATCACCAAAATGGTTTTCTTATTTTCATCTAAGCCAAAATGCGCTTTCGCAAAGGCTATTTCATTTTCATCAATGATCAAATCCTTTCTGACTGGATTTCCTGTTACGGTCAATTTTTCACTAGGGAAAAATTTTGACAACCCGTCATAGGCTACACAAATCGCACTTGCTTTTTGCGCAAGCAGACGATTGGTCACCCCTGCATAAGAGTTTTGCTCCTGGAGTACCGTAGGAATTCCCAAGCGATTGGCCATTTTCAAGGCTGGTCCACTAGCATATCCCCCAGTACCGATCACGACATCCGGCTGAAAATTCTTAATGATTTTTCTTGCCTTCAAAAGTGATTTTATTAGTTTGAAAGGGAAGGCTAAATTCCGCAAGGTCAATTTTCGATGAAATCCCATAATGGGCAAAGCTTCAATTTTAAAACCTGCGTGGGGGACTTTTTCCATTTCTATTTTCCCTTCTGCACCAATAAATAATATGTCAACATTCGCATCAATCTTTTTCAATGCGTTGGCTATGGCTATCGCTGGATATACATGCCCCCCTGTTCCGCCACCTGAAATAATCACTTTCATATTATTTTTCATTTGACGAAAGTCCTTCAATATATCTACTCACACTCAATATCATCCCAAAGGCCGTTGCCGAAACAATAATCGAACTTCCCCCCATACTCACCAAAGGTAATGGCAAGCCTGTAACCGGAAGTAAATTGACCGAAACCGCCATATTAGCCATTGCCTGTAGCACAATCATAAAGCCTAAGCCCACCGCCAAAATAGAACCAAATGCCTTCGGACTTTTGGTGACCAATCGAGTAATTCTAAACATCAACACCACATAAATCAACAAGATAAAAGAAGCACCGATCAAGCCGTATTCTTCTCCAATAATCGCATAGACAAAGTCAGCATAAGATGATGGCAAGAAATTCCGTTGAATGCTATTGCCTGGTCCTACCCCTATAAATTGCCCGTTAGCTATGGCCATTTTTCCTTGAATCACTTGATAGTTATCCCCACTATCTGTGAAAAAATTTCTCATCCGATTTATCCAAGTACTCACCCGCACATAATCTGGGAAGAAATTACCGATAGTGACCAAAAAGCTAAAAAGGATAATTCCGCCTGTCATCAAAGCCACCAAAAAGCTCAATCTCACACGCCCCACAAACATCATCCCCATCGCCGTTGCAAACAAAATCATAGCCGTGGACAAATCAGAAGGCGCAATCAATCCACAAATCAACAAGACAGGAATAATGATTGGAAAAAAGCCTTTCTGCAAGTCTTTAATGGTCTCTTGACTCACGGTAATGGCTTTGGCCACATAGACCACCAAAGCTATTTTGGCAAAATCGGATGTCTGAAAAGTCAACCCAAGACCTGGCACAGAGAGCCATCTTTTGGCTGAATTTACATCTACGCCCATCGCCATCGTGAAAATCAACAACGGTACACTTATCAAAATCAACCAAGGCGCCAACTTCATAAAAATCTGATAAGGCATACTATACGCCACATAGGCGATAATAAACCCAAACAACAAAGTCGCCGAATGCTTGAGAAGATAAAACTCTGTATTTCCATCTTTGTGGAGATAAGCCAACTTACCAGTTGCACTATAAACAACGAGTACGGATACCAATGCCAAGATGAACATAATTGCCCAGATGACTTTATCTCCTTTTAAGTTGCGTAATATGTTGGTTGCGTTAGCCATTTATCTAATCTTCAATGTCATGATGGTTACGATAGCAAGCAAAATGCCCACTATCCAAAATCTAGTTGCTATTTTCATTTCTGGCATACCCAGTTTTTGATAATGATGGTGCAAAGGAGACATTTTAAAAATCCGCCTTCCTTCTCCAGTTCTTTTTCTGGTATATTTAAAGTAACTCACCTGGATCATCACTGATAAGGTCTCTACCATAAATACCCCACTCAAAATCGGTAGCAACAATTCCTTTCTCAATAGTATTGCCAAAGAAGCAATCACCCCACCTAGCATCAAACTCCCCGTATCACCCATAAATACAGCCGCAGGGAATGAATTATGCCACAAAAATCCTATGGTCGCCCCAAATAAAGCTGCGATATAAATCACCAACTCTGACGAGCCCGGCAAATACAGAATATTCAAATAATCCGCTGCGATTTTGTTACTAGCCACATAAGCAAAGATGGCTAACACCAACGCCATTATAGCGGATAATCCCGTCGCGAGCCCGTCAAGGCCGTCAGTCAAATTGGCACTATTAGATACTCCAGTAACTATAAAAATCACTATCGGAATAAATACCAACCAGACCAACGACCGGGCTTTTGGTTCTCCCATGAACCCTAAAATCTTTGTGTAATCTATGTCATAAGACTTCAAAAAAGGCACATTAGTCACCGGTGCTTTGACCCAAACCGATGTGACTTCTTCACTCCCACTTTTGGCAGTTGTCTTTATTTTTTTAATGATTTCGTAGTGCTCATTTTGGGCCTTTTGTGGCTTCATACTCACTACTATATCATTGCTATTCAGCATCGTCAACCCCACAATCAACCCCAAAACCACTTGCCCCAACAGCTTAAACTTTCCGCTCAAGCCCTTCTTATTCTTGCGAAACACCTTGATATAATCATCAATAAACCCAATCAATCCTAACCAAGTCGTCACCATAATCATCAAGATGATGTAAGTATTATTCAATTTTGCCATCAACAAGACTGGAATCAAGATGGCCAAAATGATAATAATCCCCCCCATGGTAGGCGTCCCTTCTTTTTCCTTTTGCCCCTGCAAGCCTAATTCACGCACCGTCTCCCCTATCTGCATCCGTCTCAGCTTTCCGATTATCTTATCGCCAAAGGTGATGGAAATAATCAGCGACAAAATCATCGTCACGCTTGCGCGAAAAGAGATAAAATGAAACAAACCCGCTCCAGGCAAATTATACGCTTCGTCCAAATATGTAAAAAGGCTGTGTAGCATCCGTGTTTTTCGTGTTTCTAAATGTTTGTTAAAAATTCGTTCAGCAATTCAGCCTTATCATCAAAGGGCAACTTTTCGCCCATTACAATTTGATATTTTTCGTGTCCCTTTCCAGCGACTAGAATGATGCCGTCGTCTCCTGCCAAACGGCAAGCTGTTTTGATAGCAGATTTTCTATCGACAATATCCAATACTTTGCTCATATCTTCTTTGGCTACACCCTTCCACATCTCTTCGATAATATCTTCTGGCTCTTCGCTTCTTGGATTGTCGGCTGTAAAAATGGTCTGCGCGCTTTTCTTTGCTGCCATTCCCCCCATCACAGGTCTTTTGGTTTTATCTCTATCGCCCCCACATCCGACCACTGTATAGAGCTTGGTGTTTGCTCCTTTTAATTCATTAATGGTGTCCAATACTTTTTCTAAGGCATCAGGCGTATGAGCATAGTCCAAAATTCCCATTCGTCGAGACTTAGGATCTACGACTTTTTCAAAACGTCCAGGCGCACCAGGCAGCCCACTCAAAATCACCAAAACATCATCTTCGCTTTCGCCCAACAAGCTAGCTACACCAAAGGCAGTCAACAAGTTATAGGCATTAAACTGCCCAATTAGGCGCGCATGCACTTCTTTGCCATTAATCTCCAGATGCAATCCATCTAAAGTATTGGCATGAATCTTTGCAGAAAAATCTGCCATCTTTTTTAGCGCAAGCGTATGCTTTTCAGCCTTAGTATTTTGCATCATCACTAGGCCATTTTTGTCATCAATATTGGCTAGTGCGAAGCTGCCTTTCGGCAAAAAATCAAAGAACTTTTTCTTGACATTCAGATAATCTAGCATGGTGCCGTGATAGTCCAAATGCTCTCTAGTCAAATTGGTAAACACTCCCCCCGCAAAATGCAATCCCCCAATTCTGTGTTGATCAATAGCATGCGAACTGACTTCCATAAAAGCCACATCACACCCTTCGGCCACCATTTCCGAAAGGAGGCGATTAATGGTGACCGAATCAGGTGTTGTGTGTGTTGCACTTATAGTTTTCTCCCCTATCTTATTTTCGATAGTTGAAAGCAGACCAACTTTATGCCCCAATCCCAAAAATAGTTGGTGCAATAAGGTGACCGTAGTTGTTTTTCCGTTGGTGCCTGTAACCCCAACGAGTTTTAGTTTTCGAGAAGGATGGTCATAAAAGGCGCTTCCAAGTTGCGCCAAAGCCAAAGCACTATCATCAACTCCAACCCAAACAAGCTCTGGCGGAAAGGCATCTGGCTTGTCTTCACCAACAATCACTTTAGCGCCATTAAGGATAGCCGAAAAGATATATTCATGCCCATCGACTTGTGTGCCTTTTACAGCCACAAAGACATTACCCTTTTGCACCTGACGCGAATCAAATTCAATTCCAGAGACTTGCAAATCCAATATCGGACTCGCCCCTTTGAAGGCCACTTCGGCTAATATGTCTTTTAGGTTTTTCACTATCCTAGTCTCAAATATATTGTTTGCCCTTTCGCTGTAGTACCACCGCGAATGGATTGTTTTAATACTTTTCCATTTCCTTTGAACCTGACTTTCACTTTTCTATTTTCTAACAGGTACAAAGCATCTTTGAGTCCCATTCCTTCCACATTTGGAATTATTTTTGGGGACATTCTCCGATTTAGGAGATAGAGCGAGTCAACATTATCGTAGGTCTTAAACACCGCCCAATCTTCTGCCTGGTCTCTCACGGGCACACTAAACTCATCCGCCACTTTGACCAAATCTTCTTTGTACCCCACTTGCCAAGAAGGCATTTTTCTTGTATCCAGTGTGGCGACATGTGCGTTTACAGGATACTTCAAAGCAGGGTCTAACACAAAGCACTTGTCCGCAATCTCTCTAAATATCGGGCCTGCCACCGCCGACCCATAATACCCATGTTCTCTTGGCTCATAGACTACAACAATACAAGAATACTTCGGATTTTCGGCAGGAAAATAACCTGCAAAAGAAGCCTGATATTTATGTTTTTGTTTCTTGGATTTATAGTCCATTTGAGCGGTACCCGTTTTTCCTGCAAAGTGATAATAAGCTGACTTTAACTTATGTGCTGTCCCCCTTTCTACCACTCCTTCTAACAAAGACTTTACTTTTTTAACCACATTCCGACTAATCACTCTAGAGCTAATAATGGTCGGCTTAAACCGCTTGACTACATCTCCATAATCACGAATTTCTTTCACCAGATATGGCTTCATCATTTTGCCATCATTCGCCACTGTATTGTACAAGCTCAAGAGCTGCAAAGGAGTTAATTTTTCTTCATAACCTATTGCCATCCAAGGCATTGTGGTTCCACTCCATTGATCGACCGCACTATTGGGTTCTTTGATATAAGGCAAAGCTTCTCCACGCAATTCAATACCTGTCGGCAAATGTAGATATAAGTCTTTCAGACGATTAATAAAGCGGACACGCCCTTTGTCAGACTGATTATAGTATCTGTCTATCATCCCTGCGACCCCCACATTTGAAGAAATCTCAAAAGCATGTCTCACCGTCGTAGAATCCAATCCATGTATAGAAGCATCTACCATTTCTTCTTCATAAAACTGAGCTTTTCCTTGATTCAACCGAATGCTATCACCCAACTTCACATAACCATCTTCCAACAAAGCAATCATTGAAGCCAGCTTAAAAGTAGAACCAGGCTCGGTTGCCGTACCCACCGCATAATTATAGACTTCCGCCCACCCGTTGGATACTTTTCCGATATTACTAATGGCTTTGATTGCTCCAGTTTTCACATCCATCAAAATCGCCGTTCCTTGCTCCGCATTATGGTATTGCAATCCCCGCATCAACGCATTTTGGACAACATCTTGAAGATTGACATCAATAGTCGTATATAAATCATACCCATTTTTCGGAGTAATATTCTCTAGGTTTTGCTGTGGGATAAAGCCTTGTGGCGTTTTCAACATATAACCGACACCTTCTGCCCCTTTCAAATATTCATCAAAACTACCTTCCAGTCCGACTTTGACATCATCCTTCACATATCCCAAGGTACGTCGCGCTAACATCCGAAAAGGGTGCGCCCGTTTTTCATTTCTTTCGGCAATAAACCCACCACCATTTTGTCCACGACGAAAAATCGGAAACTTGCGTAAAAGCTCTAACTCAGGATAAGTCACATTATTTTTCAAAAAGAAGTATCGATCTCCTTTTTTATAAGCTTCCAAAAGGCGCTCCTTCCAAGCCCCGACGGTATATTTATCATCCAAATGATAAGCCAAATAATAGGACAAAGAATCCAATTTTTCCATAAAGAGCTCCTCCGTCATACCAGCCGCTCTAGTGTCTAGTCTCAAATTATATAAAGGAGTAGAAGCCGCCAAAATCCCCCCATCATCTGCAAAAATGGTCCCACGCTCTCCAGTAATCTTTTTCTCTACTATATAGCTTTGCGCGATAAGCTCCCGCAACTCATCCCCTTCCACCACATTGACCTTGACCAATTGTGCGAATATACCTACCGCTGCCAGCACCACGATGGCGAGCAGGATGTACATTTGGTATAATATTTCGTTTTTTATGGCCACTTAATCATTTAATTTTATGCCTCCTTTCGGAACAACAATTCGTTTAGGTCCTTTTTTGTCCACCACAAATCCTTTATCTTGCATGGACTTAATCATCTGAGATTGGGTACTAGTGTACATCAACTCCGATTGCAAACTCATGTATTTCCATCGCAATTTTCTCACGTCTTTTTTCAAGCTTTGAATTTTGCGCACATTAGACTCTGCTTCACGAGCAAAGGCAATATAAACTACTCCAAGAAATGCCAACAGAAAAACAAAACGGATATTACCCAGGATCCAGCCTGCGAATGTAGGCCAAAAAGCAAAACTACTAAAAGGATTTTTTTTAGCTGCCATGGTAAATCTTAAGTGTTGTTTAGTGTTTTATTTCTTCTCGGCAATCCGCATTTTAGCACTTCTTGCTCGAGAGTTTATTGTTAATTCTTCTTCAGACGGATAGATCGGCTTCTTCGTAATGACTTTAAATGGTCGATTGATATTACCATAAAAATCTTTCTCCACTTTTCCTTCAGCATTCCCCGTCTTCATAAAATTCTTTGCCATCCGGTCTTCCAAGGAGTGATAACTAATCACCACCAAGCGTCCACCAGGTACCAAGACATCTATTGCATCTTTAAAAAAATCTTCCAAAGCGCCCATCTCGTCATTCACTTCTATTCGCAATGCTTGAAAAACTTGCGCCAAATATCTATTCCTATCTCCACGTATCCAAGGCCCGATGACATCCAAAAACTTTGACGTTGTTTTTATCGGTGACATCTTCCTAGCTTCTATAATGGCTTGCGCCAAAGACTTTGCATTTCTCACTTCTCCATACGTCCCAAAAACCTTTTGCAACTCATCCGCCCTGTACTTATTAATAATGTATGCGGCATCTTTCTTCACTTTTCTATCCATCCGCATATCCAAATCAGCATCAAATCGAAAAGAAAATCCGCGATCAGGCGTGTTTATCTGAAAAGACGATACCCCTAAATCCGCCAAAATCCCATCAACCTGACCGACTCCATCCAATCTCAAATATCTCTTTAGATATCTAAAATTGTGTGGTTGTATCTTTAGGCGGTCATCCTGAATTGTATTTTGGAGCGCATCCGCATCTTGATCAAAACCAATCAACTGCCCCCCTTCTCCTAACCGCTTCAATATCAATGAAGAATGTCCACCACCACCAAAAGTAACATCTACATAAACACCATTCGCCTTTATGTCCAAGCCTTGAATACTTTCTTCAAGGAGTACGGGTAGATGATAGTCAGTATTCATCTACTTAGCGTCTTCTTTCTCTCCATCCGTATCGGCTACCAATCTAGCCAACACATCTTGGTCTATCCGCTTCTCGCCATCGTGCTTTTGCTGATTGATAAACTTCATATAATCATCCGCCTTCCAAATTTCTATAAATTCCAAAAACGTATTAATCACCAACTGATCCTTACCATGAACGTCTATCCAATCCAACAACATTTTAGGGATCCGAATCCGCTCCACTTTATCCACTTCCACTTCTTCTGCTCCATTAAAGAAAAAACGAGCAGCTTCCACTTCATCCTGCTTATAAGGATTCATATTCTTTCTAATCCTTCTCACTTCATTATCCCACATCGGCTTCGGAAATAAGCGCAGCATATTGTGCGCTCCCAAACCCCGGTTCACATAAAAACTTTCATTATTTCCTTCACCCAATGCATCCAATAGCCGAGCAGGGATGCGTACCCGCCCCCTGTCGTCAATTGCACAATTATATGAGCCATCTAGAAAAAACATGAATGAATTTTTATTATAGTACCACAAAGGTAAGCGATAGGTTTCAAAATTACCACAAATTACCCATATAAATATAGAAAGTTTTTAACATTTTTCTAAACGTGGGTAAATCTAAGCAAATCTAAATCATATTGTTTTATTTAAGGGCTATTCTACCACATAATGATTTAATTTTAAAGGGTAAAAAATGGTAATCAAAACCCTACCACACAACAATCGGGGAAATAGACTCCGGCAAAGGATATAAATTTCATTAACTCAAGCGCAATTCCTGCCCAAAAACATTAGCAATACAGCCCCTATTGCGCACACTGCCAAAAGCTGGGTAAAATGTGGGAATTAAAGTAAATTATAGGGCCATGGAGCAAATAACATTGTTTTTGCGAAAGCAAAATGTCCTACTTACCCCCAACAAATGACTTCTAGGGTAAGTTGAAAATTTGGGGCAATTCATTAGGATTTTACTTTAATAGAAATATAACAATATGCTGATTTTCAGATGATTAAATATCTTGTCTTAAACCTTGCCTGTGTGGAGGCCAATTCGTGAATTGGTGGGAGCCAATTCGTGAATTGAGTAGAGCCAATTCGTGAATTGGCTCTACTTACGCAAAAAAACACTATTTTTGTAGAAAAAATCTACCTAATGAAATTCATTGTCAGCCTTTTATTTGTACTCATTACTTCAACTTGCCAAGCACAATCTGATTACAAAATTGAAATCACCTTAAAGAATTATCCCTACGAGACCTTATTAATAGGATATGAATATGGTAACCAAAAATACCCTAAAGATACGCTTACGCTAAATGACAAAGGGCAATTCGTTTTTGAAGGCCACGATACGCTCAAAAATGGGCTATACTTCATCGTCCTAGCTCCCAAAAATGAGTTTCTAGAATTCATCATAGACTACAACGACCACCACTTTTCCATAGAAGCAGACGCCCAAAATGTCCTGTCAACTTTAACTTATAAAAACTCTTCCAGCAACATACTTTTTAAATCTTACGAAGCTTTTCTGCAAAGAAAACAACTCCAAATGGCACAAATCATCAAGAAAAAACAATCACTTCCTGACACCCCCGAAAACCAAGAAAAAATAGAAGCAGAGTTGAAAAATTTTGATACTGAAATAGATAGCTTCCTGACTGGTTTCATCAACCAACACAAAGGCACTTTCCCCGCTGTCATCGTCCAAAGCCTACGCCCCATAAAACTACCTAAATTTTCAGGTGCTACCGAAGAGTTCCTAGCCCAAAGCATTGATTATCAACGGATCCACTTTTGGGACAATATTGATTTTAGCGATGAGCGGTTGCTCTATACCAATTTTTTTGACGAGAAGGTGACCTATTATATGAATGAGTTTATCCCCCAACACCCCGATACCATTTCGCAAGAAATGGATGTATTGCTCAAAAAAATGGAGCTCAACAAACCAATGTATCAATATTACCTAGTTGCTTGGCTCAACAAGTATGCCCATACCGTAACCAAAGGGCTTGATGCCGTATATGTCCATTTAGTAAAAAACTATTTTGCCAAGGGAAAAGTGACTATGATTACTAATGACCAACTAGCATCTATCCTCCGAGACGTGGAGCTATTAGAGCCCGTTCTAATTGGCAAAAAAGCCCCCAATATCACACTTTACAAAGAAGATGGCAGCGCAATGGCGATTTATGACACAGACAAGCCCTATACCCTACTCTTCTTTTGGGGGCCAGATTGTGGTCACTGCCAAAAGGCGGCTCCCTACTTAGTTGAATTTTCCAACGAATATAAAGACCAGGTCGAAGTCATCACCATTTGCAACGAAATAGGAGCAGAAAAAGTAAAAAAATGCTGGCAAGCAGCAGCAGATCACGGCTATCAAAACATGACAAATCTAGCCGACCCCAGATACACTTCAAAATTCAAAACAGCCTATTACGTAAAAATGACGCCCACCATCTATATCCTAAACAAAGACAAAACCATCATCGCCAAAAACATCCTACCACAAGAGCTATCCAAGACCATGCTGGACATTCTCTCCAGCAGATAGTGGTGCTTTTTTCATAGCACTGCTCGGGGATTTTGACTACCGCCCCACCTAAGCAAACAAATCCAAAATATCTTCTTTCTGGATACTCTTCATAAAGCTTTCATCGGTCTGAATTAAATCTGATGCCAGTTTGCGCTTTCGGGCTTGAAGTTTTAGGATTTTTTCTTCGATAGAATCTTTGATAATCATCCGATAAGCAATGACATGCTTGTTCTGCCCTATTCGGTGTGTACGGTCGATCGCCTGACTTTCAACGGCAGGATTCCACCATGGATCTAACAAATAAACATAGTCAGCAGCAGTCAAATTAAGGCCAGTATTCCCCGCTTTAAGACTGATTAAAAATACACGGATATCAGAGTTTGTTTGAAAGTTTTCAACACTTTCTTGGCGTTGTTTTTGATTTCGTTGTCCATCAAGATATTCGTAGGTGATATTTTCGTCATCTAGGGCAGATTTTACCAGAGCCAACATCTTAGTAAACTGCGAAAAAACCAACATTTTGTGATTGGCGGTTTTTTCGGTAATGTGCCGGACTAATTCCTTGATTTTGGCACTTTCTCCAGCATATTCACCATCATCAACCAAAGCAGGCGAATCACAAATTAGTCTCAGTTTTGTCAATCCTTCAAGGACGTACATTTTGGATTTATTAAGGCCATCAGACTCAATTTTGCCCAAAAGATAATCCCGATATTTATTTTTGTAAGCATCATAGACTTTTTGTTGGTCAGCCTCCATTTGTACATATATAAAATCTTCGATTTTGGGAGGCAACTCTTTGGCGACCTGTTCTTTTGTTCGGCGCAAGACAAAAGGAGCAATCATTTTTTGCAGTTCTTTAGCCCTATCTGCATCTTGAAGCGTATCTATCGGCTTAGAATAATCGCGCTTAAAACCAGCCTGTGTACCCATAAATCCAGGATTCAGGAAGTTCATTTGTGCGTACAAATCAAAAGTGTTATTTTCGATAGGCGTCCCAGTCATAGCTATTCGATTTTCTGCCTTCAACAAACACACTGCTTTATATCTTTGCGAAAGCACATTTTTGATGGCCTGCGACTCGTCCAAGATGACATAGTTAAATTGCTGTTCTTTCAAGAACCCAATATCCCTTATGATATGCCCATAAGTAGTCAATATGACATCGTGCTTTTTGAGTAATTTTAGGTTTTTGTCTCGGTCTGGTCCATAGTGAATGACATAATCTATATCAGGCGCAAATTTTTGGAGCTCATTTTTCCAGTTAAACAACAACGTCGTAGGCACCACAACTAAATTAGGTACTCTCTTTTTATCAACAAGATTTTGCAACAAACTTAGCACCTGCACCGTCTTACCCAATCCCATATCATCCGCCAAAATCCCCCCCCAACGAAATTCATCTAAAAAATGCAACCAATTAACGCCTTCTTTTTGGTAAGGTCTCAGTTCGGCAGTCATTTTTGGCGAAAGTTTCACCTTTTTTATATTTTTGAACTTCTTTATTTTGGCTCGTTTGGCTGCGAGCTCCTGCAAAACTTCCGTATCATCAATATCCTGAAACAAGCTATCAATCAGGGTAAATTTATGCTTAGACACCTTGAGTACTCCTTCCTTTATGGCTCCCAAACGGAAGTAAGTCGCGAGTTTTTTGAGCCATTCATCAGGCAAAATACCCATTTTGCCCCCTTTGAGCTCTATAAACCGGTTTTGATTAATAACAGCTTTGCGCAAGCTAGCTAAAGAGATTTGCTCCTTGCCAAAGCTCAAATTAACTTCCACATCAAACCAATCCTGACCAGACTTTATGTGGGTAGAAACATTGGCACGATACGGAGAATATTTCATCCTTTTGAGCTTATTGAGCCCAAAAACTTTGATATTTTCTGCTGCTACTTTTTCAAAAAAGTCATAAAACCAATTGCCTTTCAGAATGTCCTTGTAGTTCACAAAGAAAAAATCATGCTGCGTTTGAGACGGGAAATCAGGGTGCAATCCAGCCAAAAAAGCGATAAACTCCTGCTCCTGCTCCACTTCTCGACCATAAGACTCCACCGTATCCCCATTTTTCTCGATAATATCCCCCTTGCGGTAAATTTTAACAATCTTTTTATCATAGACAATAGCCGGCTCAACAATCACGAAATTACCCATATCACTCAGATAAATCCTTTTTTGCTTGGCTTTCATGTTAATTTTCTTAGTTTTTAAAGACTTTAAGCGCCCAACCCTTACGGGAAACTGCTCCGAAATAGGTCTAACCACTTGGTCAAAAAACAAATCTATGTCTTCAATTTTTGCTTTATAGATAGGATTTTCGACATTTTTTTGCGCAAGCACACTTGCCTGTTTATAACTATCATGCCCATAAAGCACGCCTTCATGTAGCACTAAAAAGGCAGAAATGAGCTTATCGGAAGGTTTCGATATCGGGATAGAAATAGACTGGTGCCCTAGATCTAATTTGGCTTCTAACTGAACAAAATCCTTGTTTTCAGAAAGCTGAAAGTAAAGCTTGGCCCGATTGGAAGAAACCAATATCGGCTCAATGTCCGCTTTTTTTACTTTTTCATCATAAAACGATCTGCGATAGCGCAAATACTTGTAAGTCTCATTGGCGATTAATAGCAATGCTTCATTAAAAGCATGAAAAAATTCTTTGCTATCTTCATCAAAATAAATAACATCAAGCTCTGAATTAATCCAGTGCATTGTGCGAATTTTCACCAAAAGGGCTTTGTCTGTTTTTGATTCATCAAAAGAGACGCTAGGAGAATCAAAGTAATTCTTCAATGCCTTTAGCCCTCCTTTTTTAGCTTCCATTCCAAGTACAGGTACAATCAATGGAAACCGCTCAAAACCCTTGAACACATCCACAACATAACCAAAATGAAATATTTCTTCAGGCTTTTCAGTCAGTATCCTTACGGGAATCTCTTGTTGACGACTTATCGCTGGGATTGCCTGAATCCCGTTGGCTTGCGCAAAATTAATCAGCCCTTTTAATTTACCTTTCGGCAAATAAGCTTTTTTCTTATAATCAAACACAAAGTTCTTGTCAAAATCTTTGGCAGCAATACCTGACCACTCGATTAATTCTTGCTTTTGCTGCTCATACTGCTCCAAACTCAACTGGGTAAAGAAATTTCTAGGCTTAGACTCCAAAACATACAATAAACCAGCTGCTTCATGAAAACACAAACCCCGACAGGAACTATCACAAGTACACAGGGAATGCCACTGGCCTCCTTCATAATAATATTCTACTTCTTCTCTCTCAGACCAATAGTCAGGGGCAAGCTCAAAAGTTATGCTACCTAGTTTACATTCTTCATCAAAAAATCTAAGCTGCGTACCATGTCTATGAAAGTCCGATGCATCAGCCATTGCAAAAATCTCATCCCTGTCTAACCGCTCTAACTTTCCCAAGGCAAAAGGGGATTTGCTGGTATTCCGTTTCTTTTGTTGTGGCTTGCGAGCAATAGTCAGTTGACCTTCTATTCTCTGAATAAATTCAGTGTCTTTTAAAGAGTCAATCAACATATAAAATACCGCTGCCTGATGCATGCACATACGGGAGTGACCACTACCACAACTACAATGCCTTTCGATTCGGTCTTCATCCAAAAAATGACTTACAGCCACCAAAAAAGGTCTATAATCAACTACTAGGACTTCAAGACTGTCCCCATCTTGATCTAGAATTATAAATTCCTTACCTTTCCGACCATAAAAATATTTAGCTTTTGCTATTATTTTCTTGGAACTATTTTGCACTAGATAGCGTGCCAAATGCACCGATGAATATTTGTTGCTCATTTGGTTGATAGTTTTGAAGCTACAAAGGTAGGACTTTTAGGACATTTTTTTAAATTTAGAGTTTTATTTTTACCCTACTCTTCTTTTTGGGGCCAGCGTATTTAACATTTTTGTTAATACAATTTTAAACTCTACCAATTCTTACCTGTTTAGCGCAATCGGTAAGACTTTTAGGCTTAAATTTGCGTTACCCTAACGGTAGGGATTTTGCGCAAGCGCAACACCATCAAAGCGCAAAGACTTTCCCGACTAATTTTTTGCAAAAAACAGAGATACATGAAGATTTTCACCAGCTTATTTTTCTTGGTACTTTTCGCCTTCAAGGTACAGGCTCAAACAGATTACAAAATCAAAATAGAGCTCAAAAACTATCCACACGACACCATTTTGATAGGTTATAAATTTGGAGATAAGCAATATATCAAAGACACGCTTACGCAAATAAAAAAGGGACATTTTGTTTTTGAAGGCAACGACACCATCAAAAATGGGATGTATCTCATCGTTTTACAGCCCAAAAATGACTTTCTAGAATTTTTGGTGGACAAAAACGACCATCACTTTTCGAT